>JAIEQQ010000449.1 GCA_019747615.1 Phycisphaerales bacterium | reverse complement strand
CGGGCCCGGGCGGTCTTCTTCGGGTCGATCATTCATCTTCCATTGCTGCTTGCGTTCATGGTTGGCGAGGTCATCGTCCGCGTTTGGATCCCCTGACACGCGACGCGTCGTCTCCGCTATCCTCGCCACCGATGCACGAGCCGCCGAACACAAGCCCCGAGCCGACGACCCCCGCGGGCGCACCGGGCAACGCCTCAACCCCGGTCGCGCAGTCATCGCCGGCAGCGTCTCGCTTCTCGATCATCGCCCAGGGCGTTCGCAAGACATTCCCGATCCTCCGATCTGCCAGGCGCATGGGCCAGCACGACCGGCGCGTCGCGCTTCACGGGGCGGATCTTTCGATCCCCGCGGGCCAATGGGTCGCGCTGC
Source organism: Phycisphaerales bacterium (assembly GCA_019747615.1). Next base: position 4,959 of record JAIEQQ010000449.1, on the reverse strand, counting down.
TGGGGCCCAATGGTTCAGGAAAATCGACGCTCCTGAAGGCGCTGGCGACGCTGCACCGCCCGGACTCCGGGCAGATTCAGATCCTCGGGCACGATGCGCTCGCCGGCCCGCGCCCGCTGCTGGAGATCCGCGCCCGCATCGGTGTCGCGTTCCAATCGCCGGCGCTGGATCCGATGTTGACCGTATGTGAGAATCTCGAACTCGCGGCGGCTCTGCTCTCCATGCCGTCAGCTCTCGCCAAGGCCGCCGCTCGCGACGCCGCGGCGATGCTCGGCGTGTCTGATCGCATGAACGATCGCGTGAAGACGCTCTCGGGCGGTCTGGCCCGGCGCGTCGATCTGGCGCGAGCGACGCTGGCGCGTCCAGACATCCTGTTCCTCGACGAACCCACCAGCGGGCTCGACCTGCGGGCTCGTATGGAGTTCTTCGGTGCGCTCGATCAGGCTCGCCGAGCGCGGACAGGTGTTTCGTCGAGCGATGCTTCGCGCGAGCTCTCCGGCGCACCATCGCGAATCAGCCCGCTCACAGTCATCATGTCCACGCATCTGATGGACGAGGCCGAGCGGGCCGACCGGATCATCCTGCTCCACGACGGCCAGATCGTCGCCGATGGCACGCCCACCGAACTGCAGCGGCGCCTCGGCGGCACGGTGATCCGCGTCACGCTGCCACCCGGCGAGGCGCTCGACGTCCCCGCATTGCTCTCCGGCTGCGGGCTTGAAGTGACCACCGAGCCCGGCGGCATCGTGCTTGGCCGCTCAACACCGTCGCGCCCCGGCACGCCAGCACGGACGGACGACGCCGTGAAGCGGCTCACGCACGCCGGGCTCACATTCCAAGTCGGCCCGCCGACACTGGCGGACTTGTACCTCTCGCTGACGGGCAAGCCGCTGCTGAGCGAAGACGTCGCTGCCGCGCCGTCGAAAGCCGCAAAGGGGCGCAGGCGATGAGCGATGCGATGCCGATCTCGGTGAGCCCGGCCAACGCCCTCGGCTTCGTGGCGTTTCGCGCGCTGCTCTGGCGAGAGCTTGCGCGATTCTGGCGACAGCCCGCGCGCGTCGCCGCGAGCGTCGCGACGCCGGCGATCATCTGGGTGGTGCTGGCGTCGGGGTTCGGCGAGTCATTCGTCTTGCGAGCCGGTGGCGGCGGTGGTGGTGTTGGGGGCGGCGTTGAGGGGAGCATCTCGTACGCCGCGTATCTGGTGGTGGGCATGAGCGCGATGACCAGCGTGTTCACGTCGATCTTCGCCGCGATGTCGCTGATCGAGGACCGGGGCGAGGGCTTCTTGCAGGGCGCGATCGTCAGCCCCGCGCCGACGTGGGCGATTGTCGGGTCCAAGATCGTCGGGTCCGCAACGATTGCGAGCGCCCAGAGCGCTGTGATGCTTGCCGCCGGGCCGCTGGCGGGTCTGCCGTTTCATCCCGTGTCGTATCTCATCGCGCTGGCGGCGATCGCGATGATGAGCCTCGGCATTACGGGGGTCGGCTTGGCGTTCGCATGGCGGGTAAACAGCACATCCGGATTCCACGCCGTGATGAATCTGGTGCTCATGCCGATGTTGCTGCTTTCGGGGGCGTTTTTCCCCGCCGCGGGCGCGTCGATGCTCATGCGGTACGCGATGATGCTCAACCCGCTGTCGTGGCCCAGCGATCTGGCCCGAACGGCGCTGTTGAACGGTCACGAGGCGGTGACCCCGATGCACTGGCTCAGCGGCTGCGCGTTCGCGGTCGTCGGGGCTGCGTTCGGCTGGGTGGTTCTGAGCCGCGGCAGATCGAAATGACCGGGGTCCTCGCCCGGGTTCCGTCCTTTTCGTTCGCGCCGCGTGAAAGTTGAACCCGCGCCCGCGGCGCCCGTAGAGTCTCCTGAGTTGTTCAAGGAGCAGTTCGCATGTCCGCAGTCGAGCCCCAGGGGTCGCCAAGTCAACCTCCCGCCTTCAGCTCCGCCGGCATCCCCTCGTGGATGAAGACCATGGCGGTGGTCGCCGCGGCGGTTTTCGCCTTGAGCGTCATTGCGCTCATGCAGTATCCGGCCCGCCAACCGCAAGATCCGCCCGTGCAGCGCACCGCGCTCACGCCGGATTACCCCGGCGACGTCTTCCAGCTCTCACCGTTCCAACTCGTTGATCAGGACGGCAACATCGCCAACGAGTCGATCTTCTCCCGGCGAGTGACGATCGCATCCTGGGTGTTCAGCAACTGCCCCTTGGCGTGCCCGACGATCGTCACGCAGATGACCAACCTCCAACGCGACCTGGCCGATACGAACGTGCAGTTCATCGGTTTCGGGCTTGATCCTGCCAACGATTCGCCGGTGGTGATGAAGCAGTGGGGGGACAAGATCGGTGTGAAGTGGTCGAACTGGAAGTTCCTTACCGAGCCGCACCCGCTTGAGGGCGGCCAGCCGGCGCACACCGCCCGAGCCCTGCTGATGAACGACTTCAAGCTTCACCTTGAGGAAAAGAGCGACGACAAGATCACGCTGTCCGATGGCTCGACGATGGACAACATCATCCACCCGTTCGAGATCTACCTCCTCGGCCCCAAGGGGCAGATGATCGCGAAGTTCAGCGCCAAGCGACAAGAGGAGATCGACCGCCTGCGCGTCCGCGCTCGCGAGGCAGATGCCTTCCTGCGCGGCAGGGCCGGAGGGCGCCCGGCCACATCGCCCGACGAGCCCGCGCCCGCCGCCCCGTAAGGTCCTCGCCTGCGCATCGACATCGAGTCCAAGATTCGCGTGTGCCAGGCGCTCGCGGCGCTATCGTTGGGCAATGGCCCGAAACATCTCTCTCCCGGTGCTGAACTCCGCCGCTCTGCGATCCGCGAGCCCACATCCCAACGCGCATCCGCGCGTCTCGACGCCGATCACCCGAGCGGAACATTCCGACTACGAGAAGAAAGAGAAATGCGGCGTGGTCGGCGTGTGGGGCGTGCCGGGCGCCGCGTCTTCGGTGTACCTCGGCCTGTACGCGCAGCAGCACCGGGGGCAAGAGTCCGCCGGGATTGCGGTGTCCGATGCGTCTCGCATCATCGCCCACACCGGCATGGGGCTGGTGCCCGAAGTCTTGGGGCCAGAACTCTTGACCAAGCTCGATGCCCGCGCAACCGCGGGCGCGATCGGGCATAACCGCTACTCGACCGCCGGCGGCTCGCTGGCGTGTAATGCCCAGCCGCTGCTGGAGAGCTTCGTGGGCGGGCAGGTGGCGCTTGCGCACAACGGCAACCTCATCAACGCCGACGCGTTTCGGGCCCAGTTCGAGCAGGCCGGCCACCTCTTTCACACCACCAGCGATACCGAAGTGGTGATCCATCTTCTGGCGGCCCCTGCGCAACAACAAACCAGCGACCCGCTCGCGGCGACGCTCCGCCACCTTGAGGGCGCATTCTCGCTGGTCTTCCTCTTCCGTGATCGCATCGAGGCGGCGCGCGACCCTTGGGGCTGGCGCCCGCTGGTGCTCGGTCGCTTCCCCAGCGGCCAGCACTGCGTCGCGTCCGAGACCGTCGCGCTGGAAGTCATGGGCGCGGACTTCGTCCGCGAAATCGAGCCGGGCGAGATCGTCACGCTCTCGGACAAGGGCATCAGCACCCGCCGCTTCGCCGAGACAAGCGTGCCGCCGGCGCATTGCGTCTTTGAGCACGTGTACTTTGCCCACCCCGCGTCGGTCGTCTTCGGGCAGAACGTGCAGCTCACGCGAGAAGCGTTCGGCGAGGCCCTGGCCCGTGAGTCGCCGGTTGATGCGGACTACGTCGTGCCGATGCCCGACTCCGGGCGATCCGCCGCGGTTGGATACGCGCGTGCCAGCGGAATTCAGCTTCGCGAGGCGATCGTCCCCAACCGCTACGTGGGGCGCACATTCATTCGGCCCACGCCGCAGTTGCGGCAGGCCGCGGTCCGCCTCAAGCTCAACGTCATCTCACAGATCGTCAAGGACAAGCGGCTGATCATCGTCGACGACTCCATCGTCCGCGGCACCACCACCCGTGCCAAAATCGAACAGATCCGCCACGCCGGCGCAAAGGAAATCCACCTTCGCATCTCCTGCCCGCCGATCCGCCACCCGTGCTTCTTCGGCGTGGACTTCGCAACGCGTGACCAACTCGTCGCCAACGGGCGCACGATCGAGCAGATCCGCGAGTTCCTTGGTGTTGATTCGCTGGGCTATCTCTCGCTCGACGGCATGCTCGGCTGTGTCGGCCGCAAGCCGGAGCACTGGTGCACCGCGTGCTACTCGGGCGATTACCGGCTGGATGTCGAGCACCCGATCACCGACGAAATCGTGCCGCCACAGGCACGGATCTTCTCGTAACCAGTCCTCCGCGTGCCTCCCCTCGATCCCTCGATCCCTTGATCCCTCGATCCCCTCCCCGCCCCATGCCCGACTCCATCTTCACCAAGATCATCCGCGGCGACATTCCCTGCCACAAGGTGTATGAAGACGCCCAGGTCTTCGCATTTCTGGATGTCTCGCCGCTGAGCCCCGGTCACACGCTGGTGGTACCGAAGGAAGAGAAGGCAACGCTGGCGGAACTGAGCGATGAGTCTGCCGGGGCCATCGGGCGAGTGCTGCCGCGCATCTGCCGGGCGGTGATGAGCGCCACCGGGTGCGACGCGTACAACATCTTGCAGAACAACGGGGCCGAAGCTCACCAGGCGGTGATGCACGTGCACTTCCACATCATCCCCAAGCCCAGCGCCAGCACCGGCCTGGGCATCTCATGGCCAACGACGAAGCTCGACCAGGCGCATGGCGCAGCGCTCGCTGCGTCCATCGCCAAGGTCATGAACACGCCGGATTGACCGCCTCTTGCAGCGGCAGGTGCCGACGCGCGGGCTTACTTCTTTGGCGGCGTAGCCGGCGAGCCCGCTGCGGGCGCGGGCTGTTTCTGGTCCGCTGCAGGGCTCTTTGCGTCCGAGGACGGCGGCGTCTCTTTCAGCAGAGCTTCCACGCGAGCGACGTCCTAC
>JAIEQQ010000217.1 GCA_019747615.1 Phycisphaerales bacterium | reverse complement strand
TGTTCCCCAGAGCGTGCGAGGAACCCGACCGGCTGAATCAGTCGGCGGACGCCGCACGCCCACTCTTTGACAACCGAATACCGACGATTGGGGCGGCGGGCCTTCTTCCCCAGAAACCGGCCCCCGCCCCGGCCCTGTGGCGGCGAAGTCGCACGGCGTACTTGTCCGGTATCATTCTGCCGAGGAGCACAGGTGCGTAGCAGGGCAAGCGGCGCGCGGTTGGCGTGCTTACAATTAGGTGTCCGTTAGCATCTCCAAACCTGCACCACTCGCCCAAGGAACTTTCCGTCGTGACTACCCCAGCAATTGCCGCAAGCCAACTAGACGTCATTCAACTCGGCGACTGCCGCGAGTTGCTTCGCTCACTGCCGGACGGAAGCGTTGACCTCGTCGTTTCTTCGCCGCCGTACAACCTTGGGAAGGAGTACGAGTCCAAAGTCGCGTTGACTCGGTATGTTCAGGAACAGACTGAGGTCCTTCGCGAATGCGCTCGCGTCTTGAAGAGCACCGGGTCGATCTTCTGGCAGGTTGGCGCATTCGCGGATGACGGTGCGTTGATCCCGCTTGACATTCGGTTCTTTCCGGTTTTGGAGTCGCTCGGTTTGATCCCACGAAATCGCATCGTGTGGGCCAGACAGCACGGGCTTCACGCCTCAAAGAAGTTCTCGTGCCGACACGAGACCATTCTGTGGTTCACGAAGTCTGACCGTTACACCTTTAATCTTGACGCAATTCGGGTGCCCCAGAAGTACCAGAACAAGAAGCACTACCGAGGTGACAAGAAGGGCGAACTGTCGTGCAACCCTGACGGAAAGAACCCCGGCGACATCTGGCTGTTCCGCAACGTGAAGCACAATCACGAGGAGCAGACCATCCACCCGTGTCAGTTCCCGGAGGATTTGATTGCTCGCGTGGTGCTCGCGGCGACGAACCCCGGCGAGGTTGTACTGGACCCGTACATGGGTGTAGGCACTGTGGCGGTTGTAGCACGAGATCACGAGCGGCACTTCGTGGGCTCGGAGATGGACCCGACCTATCACCGGGTCGCCGTGCAACGCCTGTCGGGCGAGCCCGACGAGAATCGTGTTTTCGCGAACCTCAAGACGCTTCGAGACTACGTCGAGCGGACGGGAGAGCCGATCGGGCGGTACAAATTCGCGGTTCAGGTCGGGGAAGTGGCAACCGATCGCTCCAAGGCGAAGGTGCATTCAGAGCAGCACCATCTGACCGAGATGGAAGAACGGCTTGACTACGAAGAAGCAGCATTCGCCGCGGACCTTCGCGGACAGGAGAGGCCTGTTGACCGGAAACTCAACGGAGTTGGCCCCAAGCCAGTGCCGGTGCCTGAACCGAAGCTGTTCGGCTGATCAGATTGATTGGACCACATCGCCCAATTCAATTCTGACCCGTGACTCGGCCGAGCGACCCGGGCGAGCCATGGCGTTACGCAACACTGAGCGTATCACAGTGCGAGAGTAACGCGGGTTGTGGTATTCGTTGAAGCGAGCGACGAACGGCCCGTTGGTAGTCTCGAAAAGTCCAACCAGGCGCATTGGCGAGTTGAACACCCGGTTCTGTGCAAGGGCCGATAGCTGGCTCAAGGCCTGCTCGTAGTAGAGCGTACTGTTCGAAGCGTCGAACATGAACGCCTTCGCGACGATCACGACCGCCCGCACTGAATGTCCTGCCAGCGGGGTCTTTGCCTTGAAGAACAACTCCGAGCGAAGAAGATTGTTCAGAAGGAATGGGTAGTTCGAGAACTGCACCTCCGCGAGAAGTCCGTTCTTGACGAAATCGACATCAGTCCCGAGAAACGAGAACTCCGCCGGGATTGGGTGCTTCGCAGTCCACTGACGATCAACAAGTGCGGTTGCGATTGCGGCATTGGTGCCGACGGGATCAAAGATTGGCGAACCTTGCTTGCCTGCCTGATCGGATGCCTTAAGGTTCAACGGTGTCGCAGCGAGGACCGCTTCAAGCTCGGCGTATTCCGCCGCGAGGTGTTGGGCAATGACGGTGCCCGCGTCGTTGAAGTCGGTGGTTCGGACAATCACGGTCGGACGTTAGTGGCGACTTGCCCGCGAGTCGAGCCCTGCCACCGGCCCGGCGGCGGCGATCCCGGACTTTCACCCCAGAAACGCTCGCCGCGCGGCGGTGAGAACGTCCGCAGCGGCCCCGCCCTGCCGCGATTGACAACTACAAGTCCTTGTCCGGGCTCGACTTACGGAAGGGCAAGAAATCCGTCGTCAGCCTGCCAATAACTAACAAGGCCCTAACAAAAGCCGGGCGGCTTTTCTCGCCGCTCAACCACCAAAGCCGGGACCACCCGGAAAGGCAGGCTGTCTCATGCGCACCAACACGACCACCACTCTCGCCGCGTTCCTCGCCTCCATCCCAGAGGCCGAGCGGCCTCGCGTCGAGGCACTCGCCGACGCCATCCTCGCCGAAGTCGGCGAACAGCTTGCGGACGACGCGACGGAGGCCGTTGAGCAAGCCGCGGAGGAGATCGACTTCGACGCGCCCGCCGAGGAGGCGATCGAGCGTGAGATGCGGAACATCGACGTGGAGGAGAAGGTGAACGACGCGATCGAAGAGGCGGGGATCGACGACCTTGCCGAGCGGTGCGAAGAGGCCCTTGACGGAGCGACCGCCGCGAAAAACCAAGCCGAGCGCATTGCCTCCGCCGTCGAGGACGACGCCGAGTTGTTCCGGAGCGTGACTCGGGGCGGGCTCCTCCGCCGTCTCCGCTGGCTGGCGTTCGGTCGCTGAGCCAATCGCCCGCTCTGCCGCGGGCCTGTTCTCCCTGTCCAAACCAAACACCAAGCCCGTCCCCTCGTGGGGCGTGCTGTCACTCTGAAAGGACGATCCCATGTTCCATGTAGCCAAGCGAGTCAGCCGCAACGACACCAACCTCCGCGATGCTCTCCGGGCCCTCGCCGCGAAGCAGAAGGCCACCGCCGCCACGCTCGCCAGGGGTGCGGGCATCGACGCCGCAGAGGCGACGGCTCTTCTCTCTCCAGAAGGGAAGCCGCGGAGCGGCACGCTCACCGCCGCCGCGAAGTTTCTGGGGGTGAAGCTGGCCGCGTTCATCTACGAGAGCGAGAAGTTCTACGTCAACTTCCGCGACCACCTCGGCCTTGAGCAGCGCATCCCCGCCACCACCGACAAGCGGACCAGCGGCGACTACGCCCGCAACATCGAGCGGCTGGTGAACGCCCGCAAGGGCGGCTCGGAGGTGCCTGTCGAAGTGCTGCGGTGGGCGGAGGGGCTGGACCCCGCCGACGTCGAGCGGCTGGTGGCTCTCGGGCTGATCGACTCCGCCACGCTCGCCGCATCGCAGCCGATCGAGGAGCACTTGAAGGCGTGGGAGGCGAGCCTGAGCACAAAGAACCGGACGGAGCGGCACATCGCCGAAGCTCTGCGGCTTGCCCGCACGGTGCTGACCACCGCGGGTGTGCGCTACTGGGCGAACCTCTCGCCCGGCAAGGTCGAAGCCGCGTTGGAGCGGATCAAGCTCAAGGGCGGTCGACCTCTCACCCTCCAAACCCGCAACAAGTACGTCGCCGCCACGAAGGCCTTCGCCCGCTTCATGAAGAAGAGCCGTCGATCTCAGACGAACCCCATCGAGGACTTGTCGAAGGTCGCCGCGAAGATGCGGGGTCGGCGTGCCCTGTCGCGGGCGGAGGTGGAGTGCTTGATCGCGTACACCGCCACCGCCCCAACCATGACGTCGCCGGACTGGGGGTGCAAGTGGGCGGCGACGGGAGAGGAGCGGGCGTTGATGTACACGCTGGTGTGCTGCACCGGGCTGCGGGCGAAGGAGGCCCGCGGGCTGAAAGTCTGTGACCTCCGCATCCAGAAGGGCGAGACGCCGCACCTGTGCGTCTCCGCTCGGCTCGCGAAGAACCGCACCGCCAACCGCGTGCCGCTGCCTCCGGACCTCGCCGAGCAACTGCGGGCGCACGTGCGCATGAAGTCGCCCGACGCCGCGATCCTGCCCGTGCCGAACAAGACCGCGTGGATGCTCCGCCAGGACATGATCGCCGCTCGGGCCGCGTGGGTGAAGGCCGGAGCCACGCCCGCCGAACAGGAGGAGCGGGGCCGGTCGCCATTTCTGGAAGTGGAGCGGGACACCGATCGGTTCCTGCCCTTCGACTTCCACTCCCTCCGCGGCACCGCGAGCGTGTTGCTCCAGCAAGCGGGCGTGCCGATCGGGTTCGTGCAACGCATTCTCAACCACAAGACGCCGCTCATGACCATCGGCAACTACACGAACCCCGACCTGGACACACTCGCCCAAAGGATGAACACCGTCGCCGTCCCTGGACGTGTGTACGCGGGGTGACTCTCACCCAACAGGAAGTTCCCGCCCCGCAGAAGCGTTACGCTCCGATTGCTTGAACCCTGTATCTGGAGAATCAATGGCAACCATCAAGTGTTCCCAGTGTGCGAAGGCGATCGACACTGGCGACCCCGTCTGCCGGCATTGCGGTCATGTCTTGAACGCCGATCAGTTGAGAAGCTTCAAGAACGCCGAACGCGATTTCACCATCAAGGTAATCACCTTTGGCGTATTGCTCCTCGGGATCGGCTGGCTGGTCTATTCATGCAGCCATTCCTCGGGAAGGTCACGGACCCCTGAAACGGTCGAGAACGCTGCTGCGATGAATGCATCAACACGATTAGAGACCGCCGACGTTGTCCGTTGGCTGGAGCAGAAGTACGGAGGGGATGTGAAGATCCTCGATTGGGGCTCGGTCGAGCGGTTGGACGAGGGAGGCTATGTGTTCCGCGTGAGGTACAAGGTGGGGCGATTGGTCGTACTCACCACAGTGTTCAAGCTCGACGAGGAACGGCGGGTGGTTGCGTTCCTCAACGTCGGCGATCCCGCGGGGTGGCGGCAGGCCCGATGATCTGGATGGGATTGGCCCCTGTCGCCCACGTCGGCGGCGGGGGCCTTTCGCTTGATTCCCGGCGTCTCCACCGTGTGGCCATTGGACCGACGCTGGCGGGTCGGGCGGCGGAGGGCGGGGGTGGCCGCGGGCGAGTGGTCGGCGCGTCGCTCGGGGCCACCACGTCGGCCAGCGTCAAGCCGCCCGGCGGGTCCGCCCACTGCGGACTTCCGACCCCGCCGAGGCCACTCCCGCAGGGCGGGTGCAGGGCTCCGGGCGGGCCGCAGGGCCGATGGACCGGCTCCGCGTCCGATCTCAAAAGACCCTACGAGACCCGATGGAATCACGCGAAGGCGATCCCGCCGCGCCTGAGGAGCGCCATCGCCATGGTCGAGCGCCGCTACTTCGTGGCGTTCCGGGCCGACCGGGCCGCG
>JAIEQQ010000683.1 GCA_019747615.1 Phycisphaerales bacterium | reverse complement strand
CCGCGAAGAAACGCCTGCCAGATCGCTCGCTCGCGAGCCCGCATCGCAACGGCCTCCGCCCGCAACGGGAACTCGTAGATGATGTGCGGGTTTCCAAGGCGACTTACCCCGTCAGCAACGGCGACCCATGACCCGCGTTGCAACGCTTTGACTTCCGCATACGGGAGCACCTCGCCCACCCGCTCGGGCGGGTTCTTCTTATGATTGGTCACCACCAGCCCGCGCAGCGTGGGCTTGACCTGAATCCGCTTCGGAACAATCGCCCCCATCGCACGATTCTACGCGGTCTGCTGCTTGGTGAATTGGATGTGTTCCGTCGGAACGCCACGGGCCGTGAGTCTGCGGGAGGCAGGCGAGGACGCCTGCCCCACGCGAGCCACCAGACCGCGATACGCTCTCCCCGTGAACGAATCACCGCTCGCGACCAACCTGGCCGGCATCGAGCTTCGCAACCCCGTGATCCTCGCGGCGGGCACTGCCGGGGTTCTTGATGAAATGCGTGACGTGCTGGACCTTGGCCGCGTCGGCGCGGTGACGACGAAGTCGATCACGCTGAACCCGCGCGAAGGGAACAACACCTGGCGAATCCTGCCGAGCCGCGCGGGGATGTTGAACGCCGTCGGGCTGGCGAATCCGGGGCTTGATGGGTTCCTCAATGGCTACGCGCCCCGGGCGCGGGCGATGCCTTGCCGCGTCTTTGTCTCCGTCGCGGGATTCAGCATTGACGACTTCGCCCGCGTCGCGGCGAACGTTGACGCGTTTGCCGCGGACTCTGGTGGGGGCGGAGTTGGTGCAAGTGGGGGCAGTGGGGTGGGTGCCGGGGAAACTGACGTGCCGCGTGTCTCCAGCGGCGCCGCTGGCGCTGGCGTCTTCCAAGCCATCGAGCTCAACGTCTCGTGCCCGAACGTCCACACCGGCACCGAGTTCGGCGCTTCGCCGCAGGCGCTGACGGAGTTGCTCACGAGCGTGCGGCCACTGGTCAAAGCCTGCAAAGTGTGGGTCAAACTCTCGCCGATGATGCCCAATATGGTCGGCGTCGCTCGGGCCGCGATTGACGCCGGCGCCGACGGCCTGACGATCGGCAACACCATGCCCGCGATGGCGATCGATGTCGAGAAGCGCAAGCCCTCGCTCTCGAACATCACCGGCGGCCTGAGCGGCCCCGCGCTGCACCCGGTCGCGGTGCGGCTCGTGCATGAGGTCTATCGCAAGGTCGCCAAGGACGCAGGCGTGCCGATCATCGCCGCCGGGGGTGTGATGCGGTGGGAAGACGCCGCGGAGTTCATCCTCGCCGGCGCTCGGGCCGTGCAGATGGGCACGGCCCTGTACGCCGACCCGCGCTCGCCCTATGGCGTCTGCGACGGATTGCAGAAGTGGGTCAGGCGACAGGGGTGTTCTTCGATCAGCGAGTTGGTTGGTGCGTTGGAGGTTTAGAGCATGAACAGCATTCTCGCATCGGTTCAAGCACCCGCCACATCGCCGCGCTCAGTCTCCGCCCAGCAGCTGCTGCTCGTGGCGTCGTTGGTGCTGGTGACATCGCTTCCACCGGCGATCGCGCGGAACGGCCCGATGGCCGATGACCCGGCAGCCCCCGCGCCCGCCTCATCGACGTCATCGCCGGCGGCAGCGACGCCCGCGTCGCCGAACGATGCGCCAGCCGCGCCGCCCGTGGTTGGCCCCGCGAAGATTGAACCCGCGCCGGAGGATGTCTCTGAATCGCTCGCGCCGATCATCGAGAAGCACAAGATCCCCGCCATGGCCGTCGCAGTGATCGATCGCGGCCGCGTCGTGGCCCTTGGCGCGACCGGCGTCCGCCGCCGGGGCGACCCGACGCCCGTCACCACCGGCGATCTCTGGCACCTGGGCTCGTGTACCAAGAGCATGACCGCGACGCTCTGTGCCGTGCTCGTCGATCGCGGCGAGCTTGCGTGGGAGCAGACGCTGGCGACGACGTTCCCATTTGCCGCCGAAGGCATGGCCGACGAGTTCAAGGCGGTGACGCTCGAACAACTTCTCACCAACCGGGGCGGCTTCCCCGGTGAGATGCGAGAGGGCGGTCTCTGGGGCAAGCTCTGGAACTTCAAGGGCACCGGCACCGAGGCACGCAGACTCACGCTCGAAACGCTGACGCGCAAAGCGCCCAAGACCAAGCCCGGCGCGTACGAGTATTCCAACGCGAGCTTCTCGATCGCGGGCTTGATGGCCGAGCAGATGACCGACTCGTCGTGGGAAGAGCTCATGCAGCGCGAGGTCTTCGCGCCGCTGGGGATCACCAGCGCCGGTTTCGGCGCGCCGGGCGTCGCGATGGAGAGTGTCGGCGCGGTCGGGACTTCTGGCGGCGCCTCGGGCAAAGGGCCAGACCAGCCGCGCGGGCATGTGTTGCCACTGGGAGTTCCAAAGGAGCCCGGCGCGGACGCCGACAATCCCGACGCCATCGGCCCCTCCGGTCGGGTCCACATGACCATCGGCGACTGGGCGAAGTACGCCGCGGCTCATCTTGACGGCGAGGCGATGCTGCGGGCAGTGCCCGCGAACGCCGACAAACCCGCCAACGCAGGCGATGCCCGATCATCCAAGCCCAACGCACCCGCCGCCGGCGCACCTGCGCCGAAGGCCCCGCGCACGATCTCTCGCCCCGGTGAACTCGTCTCGCTGGAAGGCTGGCGGAAGCTCCACACCGCCGCGCCGAAGATTGCTGAGAAAGACAACGAATACGCCATGGGCTGGGGCGTCACGCGCCGCCCCTGGGCCAAGGGCACAGGGCCAGGCGACAAGGGCATCACGCTGACACACAGCGGCAGCAACACGATGTGGTTCTGCGTCGCGTGGCTCGCGCCCGAGCGAAACTTCGGCGTGCTTGTCTGCGTCAATCAGGCCGGCGTTGGCGCAAAGGCCGCCGACGAGGCCGCCAGCGCGATGATCAAGCGATTCGCCGACCCGCAGTAAACGATCCGACGGACGAAGCGATCGCGATCAGCGGCGAGTCATCGCCTTCCCGCTTTCGCGGCGTCGCGAGAGAGCAAACTCGCCAGGAACTCGATCGGGTGCACCGCTGCGCGCGTGTGATCGCTGGCATCGTGGATCTGGTGGCGGCAGCTTGTGCCGGTTGCGAGCACGATCGCCTCCGGCTGCTTGCGAACAAAGGGCATGACGCCGCCGCCGGGCACGCCGTGCTCGCCGGTGAGGTTCGCGATGCGGATCGACAGCTCGAACTTGTCCTTGTCGTAACCAAACGAGCCGGCCATGCCGCAGCAGCCGGTCGGCAACACGTTGATCCGAGACCCCAGCACACGCTTGAGCAGCGCCGCGGATGAACTCGGCCCGAGCACTGCCTTCTGATGGCAGTGCGTGTGCAGCAGCACCGGCGTCGCGTCCGTCTTCGCGCGATCAATCAGATCTTGCGTTACGTCCCGCGCCGGGTGCTCGCTCCAGCGAGACTCGATGAAATCCTCGACGAGAAAACTCTTGCCCGCCAGCTTCTGACGGAGCGAAAGCGCCGTCGAGCACCGCAGCGTCAGCCAGTCATCCTTGATCGCGCTGAGGCACGAGGGCTCAACAAACAGCACGCCAAGCACGCCCGGGTCCGTGACTGCTTCTCGCATATTCTCGAATGTCGCGTCCACGCTCGCGCTGGCCTGCTGCAACATCCCCACCGAGATCATCGATCGCCCGCAGCAACCCACCCGCGGCAGCGTCACCTCATATCCCAGCGATTCGAGCACCGCCTTTGCCGCGAGTCCGATGCGGGATTCGTTGTACGTCGTGAAGCAGTCGGCGAACAGGACCACGCGCGGGCGAACGCTCGACGAGCCGCCCTGGCTGCCGCCAGTGTTTGAGCCCGCCGCGGACGCGGACCGCGCCGCTGAACGATTCCACAGCCGGTACAAGCTCGCACTAAACCGCGGCATCGATCGCCTCGGGTGCATCCCCATCACCCGATTGATGATCGCACGCATCGGCGCCAGCCCGTTCACCCAGTTCGCCAGCCCCGGCGTCAGCGATCCCACCCGATTCAACATCCGCACGTGCCCAATCAACCGCTTGTCCAGCGGCACACTTCCCGTGATCGCGTAGCCCTGTGCGGTGTACTCCGCCTTCAGCTTCGCGATGTCCACGTTGCTCGGGCACTCACTCTTGCACGCCTTGCACGAGAGACACAGGTCGAGCGTGCGCTTGGTCTCTTCGTCTTGCCAGCGTTGCGATTCATCGGCGGTGCCGGGGAGCTGGCCGGTGATGGAGAGTCGCAGAGCGTTGCCGCGCCCTCGCGTGCTGTGGCGCTCGTCGAGCGTTGCGCGATAGCTCGGGCACATGACGCCGCCGGATTGTTTGCGGCACACGCCGGCGCCGTTGCAACGCTCGATCGCGTGGTCGAAGCCCTCGTCGGATGTGTAGTCGTAAAACGTCCGCACGTTCGGCGCGTGGACCTCTGCGTTATGACCGCCCGCCCCCGCCGCACTCCCCGCATTCCCCGGCGCGATTCGCGTCCGTTCCAGCAGACTCTTGACCGGTCCGGGCGCGACGATGTTGCCGGGGTTGAGGAGCCCCTTGGGGTCAAACGCGGCCTTGACACGGTTGAAGGCACGCATGAGCTCGGGGCCGTAGAAACGCTCAAGCAGGGGGCCGCGGACTTTCCCGTCGCCGTGCTCGCCGCTCATGACTCCGCCGCAGGCTTTGGCGAGGTCCGCCGCTTCGACAGCGATGCGCAGCAGCGCTTCCTTGTCCGGGGTGCTGCGCGGGTCGAGCATGGGGCGCACGTGCAAGACGCCGACGGAAGCATGGGCCCAGAACGCGGCCCGCGTGCCCTCGCGCTCAACGATCGCGCGAAACTCGCGCACGAAGCGCGCGAGATTCTCCACCGGCACCGCGTTGTCCTCGACGAACGTCAGCGGCTTGCGCGCGCCGGGAAGCCCGTGCAGCAGCGGCTCGCCGGCCTTGCGGAGCTTCCAGGCGTTGGCCATGCCCGGCGCATCGGTCACGAGTCGAACCGGCGCGCCGCCGCACAGCGCCGGCAGCTTGTCAAAGCACGCGCGGAGCTCGGCCTGTGCCGAGGCGACGCTGCCATCGCCTCGAACGTGATACTCAACGTAGAGCACCGCGCCGGGCGGGCGGTCCCCCGCGAGCTTCGGGAACGCCTCGACAAACGGCCGGCATTCGAAGTTGTTGAGCGCCGCTTCGATCACGACATCGTCGACCAGCTCCACAGCGCTCGGCCCCGTCGTCAGCAACCCCGGCACGCAGTGGATCGCCTCGTCGACGCTGGCAAAGCTGAGCAACGCCAGACCCTTGACCACCGGCTGTGGAAAGAGCTTGAGCTTCTC
>JAIEQQ010000395.1 GCA_019747615.1 Phycisphaerales bacterium | reverse complement strand
TCCGCTGGGGGCGGGGGGGTCCCGCGCGCCCCTCTCTCGGGGGCCCGCGGGGGGGGGGGGGGGGGGGGGGGGGGGGGGCGATCAGTGCTCAGCGCGTTGGGCGTCGCGGTGGCGGATGTTGCTCGCGACGCGGTGGATGTGGGGGCAGGAGCGGGAAGGACTTCCAGAAGCACGCCGTGATCGGTGAGCGTCGCGTCGGCGATCATGAACTGGGAACGTTTGACCGAGGGGATCAGATCGCTGCCGTCGCGGATGACCGACTGCCGAACGATTGTCCGCAACCCACCACCACCCACGCCCCCCCCTGCCCCCCCACTCCCCGCGCCCGTCGCGCCCCCACGCGCACGCGAGCCGTCAGCGGCGGTGGTGCCGGTGTTCTCAGCGACTCGAACGCTCGACGCGATCATCTGGGCCCACTCGGCATCGCGGGCGGGCCAGACCGGCGCAGCGAAGGGGCGATCGGTCGGCGGCTGCGTCAGGCGATCGCAGTCCGCGGGCGTGATGCTCATGCAGCCGGTGAGCGAGAGTGAGACGAAGGCGGCGATCGAGGCGGCGAGCATGATCGTCACGGCTCGCGAAACGCGCGTGGAGCCCGACCGAGTGCGCGGCAACGCGGTCGCTGCGACGCGGGGTCGTGCGTGTGTGCTCGGGATGACGGCCGCGGCGTTCATCGTGCTCTACTGTGGCTCCGTCGGCGTGTGATCGGTGGATGCAGAGGCGTTGAGCGTTTGGCGGGCGTGCGTGATGGCGGCGGTGGCGTCGTCGATGATCTCTTGCACACCGGGCGGCGGGGGCTCGGGTTGCCAGATGGCGCGGAGCTCGGCGGCGTGGCGGGTGAGAAGATACGCCGCGCGGTCGATGGCCAGGGGCTGCTCGACTGGTTCCAGCGTACCCATTTCGGCCAGAGCGCACGCGACGGCGTGGAGCGTGATGATCGCCGGGACCGCGGCTTTGAACCGCTGGCCCGAATCGGTCTTGGGCATGGCGACGCTCGCCTGCGCGAACTCCACCCACTTGCCCAGCAGTGCCTGCCACGTCAAAGCGTCCACGTTGGATTGTTCGCCGGTGAAAGCCGGCACGGAGCGTTGGGGATCACGAATGTCTGGTTACGATCGACGATGCAGATTGACCCACGAACGATCGACGCTTCGTCACGATACAAGCTGATGATCGGCGGGATCGTGCCGCGGCCGATCGCGCTGGTGAGCACGGTATCGCCGGGGCCGGAGGCGATGGTGAATGTCGCGCCGTTCTCGTTCTTTGCGGGCGTTGGGAGCGATCCGATGACGCTGCTGTTCTGCCCGGCCAACACCGCTGGCGGCGGCGAGAAGGACACGCTGCGCAACGCCAAACCCGTGAGCGAGGGCGGCAGCGGCGAGTTCGTCGTTCACATCTGCCCGGACCGGATCGCACGCCAGATGGCGGCGTGCGCCGAGCCGCTGGAGTATGGCCAGAGCGAGGCGGCGATGGCGGGGCTGACGCTGACGGCGAGCGCGGTCGTGAGGCCGATGCGCGTGGTGGAGAGCCCGCTGGCGTTCGAGTGCGTGACCAAGCAGGTGATCCGCACCAACCCGGGCGTGCCATCGGGTGGCAACATCGTGATCGGCGAGGTGGTGAGCATCTACGCCGACGACGGGCTGATCAACGAGCGATACCACATCGACCCGGCGCTGCTGGACGCGATCGGACGCATGGGCGGGCTTGGGTACTGCCGCACGCGGGAGCGGTTTGAGATGGCGATGGGCAGGAAAGTGCTGAGTGCTGAGCAATGAGTGCTGAGCGGGGAGGGAACGAGGGATCGAGGGATCGGCCCCTTGATCCCTTCCCTACCCCTGCCCCGCCCCCAGCAACCGCTGAACCTTGCGATTCAGATACCACGCGTGATGGTCGAGGTGGAAGACGTTGTACTGGAGGATCGCGCGGAACTTCTGCTCGCCGAGCTCGCTGTGCAGGCCGGAGCGCTCGAAGATTTCGGGCGCGAGCGTGGTGAGCCAGCCGGATGTCCACTGGCGGAGCGTGTGGACGGTGGCGACGAACGCGCCGGGGGGGAACTTGGGGCCGGTCTCGGGCGTGCCGTACATCAGGCCGCTGTCGATGAAGGCGTTCTCGTCCCAGTACTGCATGAGCGGGCGGTCTTCGCTGGCGATGCGGCGGAGGCGATGAACGAGCACCATCTCGGCATCGGCCAAGTGGCCCAGCAGCACGCGGATGGGCCATGTGCCCACGCCCGCGTCGGGCAGAAACGCCATGTCGAGCTGTGCGTCGGTCATCTGGAAGACGCGCCGGTCGAAGCGTTCAACGCCAACGCGATAGCGGTTGATGAGCGACGTGTTTGAGATCGCGTCGAGTGCTGCCAGATACGGCTGCGGAGAGTCGGGATCCATCGTTTGCTGCATAGTTCGCAGCGTAGGACAGGGAAAGGGAGCCCTGAGCGCAAGCTCAGGCTTCAGCCTTGGGCGTCCAGATTGTCCACGACATCGGAGTACGCAGGGGACGCAGGGATTGCAGAGGAACGCAGAGAAGGCAGGGGAAGTTGTAGCCGGAGCAGACGGAGGGGCACGGAGGTCCACGGAGATGGAAGCGGGAAGGGGCTGGGCGCGGCGAGCCTCGTCAACGCGATGGCGCGATTCCAAACTCCGCCGCTCGCTCGCTCACGCGTTTGGCGATCTCCGGCGTCGTCCGCAAGATCGGCGGCCACGATCGAACGGGCTGCCCGTTGCGTTCATCGCCCGGCACCTTCGGCGTTGCATCAAACGCGACGCAGCGGTTCAGCGTGTAAAGATCGCGCCCGGCATCAGTATGCGCACACCAGTGGAAGAGCACGCTGTCGATGTCCTTGACGTCCACATCCTGCCCGACGACGATGACGAAACCCGGCGCGACGGCCAGACCCGCGAGGGCTTGATCGAGGATCGCGATCGCCCTCGCTCCGTCCCCCGGCGCGGCTTTCTGCACGCGAATGAACAGCCAACCACCCGCAAGAGCCGCGGGGATGGAAATCTCGGCGTGCAAGCCGGCGGCACTCGCGGCCGATGCGACCGCTCGCTGCGTCAAATCGCGCTGGTCATCACTCATCGGCGCTCGCGCCGGCAGGAGCGGGCGCCCGTCGATCGCGTCATCCTCGAACTTCCGTGTGCAATCGAAGCCGATCTTGGTGCCAGCGCCGAGGCGCGGGGCCGCGTGGTCCAGAATGTCCAGCGGCCCGTTGACGCGTTCGAGGTCGCGAAGCGGGTCGCAGTGCGCCCACGCCGCGGAGAGCACGGCGAACGTGTTGTGAACGTCAACATCCGCATCGACGACGAAGATCGTCTTGGTCCAGGCCATCTGTCCGGCGCCCCAGACGCTGTGCATCACGCGACGACCTTGCAGCGGGTAGGCCTTCTTGATCTGGATGCACGCGCAGTTGTGAAACGCGCCGAACAGCGGAAGGTCGTAGTCCTCAATATCGTGGATCAGCGTCTTGAGCAGCGGGAAGAAGACGCGCTCGGTCGCCTTGCCAAGGAAGTAGTCCTCCTGCGGCGGCAGGCCCACGACCGTCGTCGGGTAGATCGCGTTTCGGCAATGAGTGATGGCGGTGACGTTCAGCAGCGGGTAGCGATCGGGCAACGAGTAGAAGCCGGTGTGGTCGCCGAAGGGGCCTTCGAATACTGCGCCGGGGCCGAGCGGCTGGCCGGAGCGCGGGTCGAAGCCGATGTTGCCGGACTCATGGCTGACGAAGCCCTCGATGATGATCTCGGCGTTGGCGGGCACCCAGAGCGGCACGGTGGCGGCGCGGACCATCTCGATGCCGCGGCCGTGGAGGAAGCCGGCGAGCAGGAGTTCGCTGATCCCCGGCGGGAGTGGCGCCGTGGCGGCATACGGCAACACGCTCTCGCCGCCAAGGGCGATGGCGACCGGCATGGGCTTGCCGAGTGACTTCCACGAGCGCCAATGACGAGCGCCGTCGTGGTGGATGTGCCAGTGCATGCTCATGGTGCGCGGGCCAAAGAGCTGCACGCGATACATGCCGATGTTGTGGCTGGACGGGCGCGATTCGTTGATGTCGTCGGCGTGGATAGTGTGAATGCCCGCGAGCGTGATGTAGCGCCCGCGGAACTTCTCGTTCCACGTTGCGTCGCGGGGCAGACCGGGGATCGCGTCGTTCACGCCGGCGGGGTAGCCGAGCGATGCGAAGTCGCCGTCGTGTGGCCAGCACCGCATGATGGGAAGCGTGGTGAGATCCACGCGATCGCCGGTGAGCACAACGTCCTGGCAAGGGCCGGAGCCACGCCGGCGACGCGGTGGTATGCGAAGCAGCGGTGCGAACTGATGAGCCTTCGCGCAGAGCTCCCTCAGCGAGCGCGGCGGCTCGGGCTTGACCAGCGCCCCGATGCGGGCACCGACGCCATCGAAACCGGCGGTCGCGCCGAGGGCCATCTCCATGCGCCGGTAGCTGCCCCAGGCGTTGATCAAGAGCGGGAACTGTGAGCCGGTGGGCCGCTCGAAGAGCAGGGCCTTGCCGCCGAGGTGGGCGAAGCGCGGGTCGTTGTGAAGTGACGAGGCGTGTCCGGCGTGCGGGGCGCGAGACTTGCTCGCGCGATCCGCAGCCCACGGGATCTCAAGGACAGGATC
This sequence comes from Phycisphaerales bacterium, assembly GCA_019747615.1. The sequence goes on along the minus strand of JAIEQQ010000395.1, from coordinate 667 downwards.
GACGGGGGCGTTGATTCGGGCAAGCTCGCCCGCGGCCTCTAACGCTCGAACAAAGTCGCCCAGGTTCCGGTACATTGATCGGACGGTATGACCGGTGAGCGAGTCCATCACGACGATTCCCGGCGCGAGCGAGAATCAGCCACGCCCCCCACACCCCCCGCGACCGCCACCACCCCGAACCCGACAACGCCGCTGCTGCCAGCGCATGTCTACGCACGCGAACGCAACTGGCCCAAGTACTTCGACACCATGGCGAACACGCCGGCACGCCCCACGCTGCTCAAGGCGCTGGAGCTGTTCGATCGCGAGGGTCTGATCGCCCGCCCAGCGCGGGCGCTGGCGATCGATCTCGGCTGTGGCGAAGGACGAGACACCGTCGAGCTGCTGACGCGAGGCTGGCAGGTGCTGGCCATCGATTCCAGTCCCGACGGCCTCGCTCGCGTCGTTTCGCGAGCACGTGCGCTGGGCGACGATGCGCCCACGCGGCTGACCACCATCGATGCAACCTTCGAGCAGTTCGGGCAGCCCAACCAGCCGGAGCCGACCGAGCCAATGCAAGCGACGTTGGTCAACGCGTCGTTCGCGCTGCCCTTCTGCCCGCCGCCCGCGTTCGCGCCGCTCTGGCGTCGCGTAGTCGCCAGCATCCGGCCGGGCGGTCGCTTCGCGG
>JAIEQQ010000254.1 GCA_019747615.1 Phycisphaerales bacterium | reverse complement strand
GGCTCGCCGAGATCAAAGTCGCTGGGCAGGAAGTGGTACTTGAGCGAGAGCGCGACGCTCGCGCCGGGCGTGTCGCGTCCACGCTGGCTGAAGTACCAGCCGCCAACCTCGCCACCAAGCTCGAAGCGCGGCGCGACGAACGTCGAGACTTGGAAGAACGCGTTGGAGTCTGTCGCTTCACTGAAATCGTTCGCGACGCCGCCGCCGAACGTGAGGTACAGACCGCCGGCGTCGAGGTAGCGGCGAGAGGATTTCGGTTGAAGGGACAGGCTCGTCGCTTCTGCTTGCGTCGCGGGCGACGGTGCCGCGCTGGCGGAAGCGACGGGAGTCGTGGGGGCAGTGGGGGGGGCAAGTGCGAGGCTGACGTCGGGCGTCTGGGCGGCACATGTCGATGCCAGTGCCCCGGCGAACACGAGCGAGGTTGTCAGTTCAAGCAATGCGGCGGCGTGCGTACGCTGGTTCATGTCGCCAGCATACCCGCGCCCCGCGAGCTTGGCATGAATACCGACTCGTCACGTCCTGACCGTGAACAGCATTCACGCCCCGCTGACGATGCCGTCGCGCCGTCGTTCGGCCCCGTCGAATCTCGCGTCGAGCGGCTGGAAGAGTTGGCGATGTTCACCGATCGCGAGCACGAGGAACTGCGCACACAGATCGCCGAGGTGCTCTCGCGACTGGCCTCGCTCACGCGCCGTCTTGAGCAGCTTGAGATGACCATGAACACCCCCGACGAGCCAGGTACCGATGACGCAGCGGCGGACCTCGACGAGCGATGAGGCTTGGCGAGCGACGAGCCCAACGCCGCCCGGTCGCTGCTCGCAACACTCCGCCCCAGGTCAGCCCTGCCGCTTGCCTGCCCGACTACCCTCGCCCATGCACGCCCCGCTTGCAATTGTGGTCCGTACCGCCGGCACCAACTGTGATGCCGAGCTTCTGCGAGCGTTCACGCTCGCCGGCGCTCGGGCCAAGCTCGTTCACCTCGATGCGCTCATCGATGCGCCGCAGCTGCTCGAAGACGCCGACCTCATTGGTTTCCCCGGCGGCTTTAGCTACGGCGATGACATCGCCAGCGGGCGGATCTTCGCCGCGAAGCTCAAGGCCAAGCTCTGGCCAGCGCTCCGCGCCGCCGTCGCCCGCGGCGTGCCCATGATCGGTGCCTGCAACGGCTTCCAGATCCTCGTGCAATCCGGTCTCCTGCCCGGCCCGGCTGTTTCGCCTGCCGAAGCCGACACGTTTGCATGGCCCGAGCACCCGCCGGAGCAGGAACTGGCGCTCGCGCACAACGCCGGCGGCCGATTCATCGATCGCTGGTGCGGCTTTGAGGTTGATTCCACTTCTCGCTGCCTCTGGACCGCCGGGCTCAATGAGGAGTTCGGCTCCCTGCCGGCGTCCGTTCAGAAGGACATCTTCCGCCTACCAATCGCCCACGGCGAGGGCCGTGTCGTCGCACGCACGCCCGATGTCATCGACCGCCTCCGCGCCTGCGGCCAAATCCCGCTGCGATACACCAAGGGCGATAACCCCAACGCCAGCGTCGATGACATCATCGGCGTCTGCGATCCGTCAGGGCGTGTCTTCGGTCTGATGCCGCACCCGGAGCGATTCCTGGATTGGAACCGCCACCCCTTCTGGACGAGCCTTGAGCCCAGTGTGCGGTCGCTGGATACCCCGGGCCTGCGGATGTTCAAGAACGCGGTGCGTGCGGCGATGGAAGTGAAAACGTCCTGAGCCTTCGTCGGGGCGTGTGCCGGCGGTGTCGGCCATGATCGGAGGCGACCCCACGCGTGGCTGTTGATCCCAAATGGTTGCGGGCGAAGATGGCGCAGCACGTGCTGATCGAGGAGGATCGCCCGTGCCGCCATTGTGAGTACAACCTGCGTGGGCTGAAGGAAGTGGGCAACTGCCCCGAGTGCGGCACGCCGATTGATGAGAACCTGCACGCCAGCGATCGCGTCAGCGATCAGGCCAAGACCGGCAAACGCTGGGTCAGCCGCTTTGTCTTCGTCCCGTTCACGCGATTGCCATTGCCGGAGCTCAAACGCTTGGCGCTGGCGACGACCGCGATGTTCATCGGCTCGCTGGTACTCATGCTCGGCATGGCGGCGGCATGGTGGTCACTGTTCGGCGCGCGGATGGGGCTGCTGCAAGTCGAGGCGCCGTACTTCGGCGTGGTCTTTCTGGCGGTTGCTCTGCCGGGGGCGATTATCTGGTGGGTGGGGTGTCTGATGCTCATGACGCCCCGCTCGTCGGTGCGATACCCGCACCCCGGCGGCGGCGGTGATGTCGTGCAGGAACTCGGCATCGAGGACCACGGCTCGCTCAACAAGCTCAGCGCCTATTCGCAGATCCTCATGCCGCTGGCGATCGGTTTCGCTTCGGCCAGCGCGTTCGCCGGTGGCTTCAGCGACGCGGCCGGCCCTGAAGCACAGGTCTTCATCACGCTGGCGGGCGCGTGCGCCGTGTTCGCCGCCGTGGGCTCGATGCCGGTCTTCATCGCCCTGCGCAACATCGCCCAGTGGGTCAACGATGACAGCGCGTATTACAAGTTCAGCACCTGCATCTTCGGCCTGGCGCTCACAGCGATCTGGATCAGCATCACCCCGTCGTTCAACAAGCAGATGGCCTTCGGGTTCGGCCTCATCGGGATGATGTGGACGGGGCTGATCTTCATCCTCGCGGGTGTCGTGCCCTTCGCGTGGGTCTCGGGGCTTTATGCGATCAGCGCCGATTGTCGCTGGGCACCCAGAAACCAGCACGCTGAGAACGAGAAGGAGCAGCGGTTCATCGAGCGGGCACGCCTGCGCCAGGAGCGGGCCGATGCGATCCGCGAAGCCCGCGGCGGCGACCTGCCATAACGTGTGATGTTCGCCCCGCGCTTCGCGACGCTTGCCCGTGGTCGCTCTCGATGTCTGCTCCTGACCATGCCCGACGCAACACCACCAACACCAACGCCCACAGGCATCCTGCTCATCGACAAGCCACTGGGGCCGACTTCGATGGATGTCTGCCGTCGCGTGCGATGGAGACTCGTGCAGGGCGGCGCGCCCAAGCGCGTCAAAGTCGGCCACGGCGGCACGCTGGACCCGCTGGCCACCGGCCTGCTCGTCGTCCTCGTCGGCAAGGCCACGCCGCTCTGTGATCAGGTGATGCGCGGCGAGAAGGAGTATCTCACGACGATCGATCTCAGCGCGTTTTCCACCACCGACGACGCCGAGGGCGAGCGCACGCCGGTGAGCGTCACCTCGCCGCCCTGCGAGAACGACGTGCGGAGCACGCTGGAGAAGTTCGTGGGCGTAATCCAGCAGCGCCCGCCCGCATTCAGCGCGATGAAAGTCGACGGCCAGCGCGCATACGACCTGGCGCGGGCGGGCAACCTCGTTGAACTGCCAGCGCGCCCCGTGACGATCCACGCCATCGCGCTCGAGAGCTACGCCTGGCCTCTGCTGAGCATCCGCGTGCTCTGCGGCAAGGGCACCTACATCCGCTCGCTCGCCCGAGACATCGGCACCGCCCTCGGCGTCGGCGGATATCTCACCGCTCTGCGTCGTACACGCACCGCGGAGTTCCGCATTGAAAACGCCCGCACGCTGCAAGGTCTGCCCGACGTGATGACGCAGGCTGATTTGTCGCCGGTTGAAGTGGGGGGGCTCGAGAAGTCGCAGTAGGCACGGCGGACCGCGCACTCGGCCCTCAGCCCTCGGCCCTTGGCCCTTTCCCCGTTTCCCCTTCGCACTCCTCACACGTCCCGCGAACCGTCACATCTTGCTGGCGCACGACACGCGGGGCGGGCGCGGCTCTCCCACGCTGGCCCGGCGTGCCCGGCTTCGATTGGATCACCACCTGCGCATCGGGCATGCAGCGGACGCTGCCGCAGGAATCGCAGATCAGGTGCGGGTGCTCGTGGTCGTGTTTGTGATCGGCGCAGCGCGCGTGGTCGGTCAGCGAGAATCGAAAGACGCGATCGCCGGGGTCAACCTTGTGCGCAAGGCCCTTTTCGACGAAGGTGTTGAGCGTGCGATAGACGGTGACTCGATCGATGACCGGCTCGGCACCGACGCGACTTGACGGCCGGCCGATCGACTCCGCCGCCAGCACGCGTCCGAGGATCTCCGAGGCATCCAACGCTTCATTCGCGGCGTTCATCACGCGAAACGTTGACAGCCGCGTGGGTGTGATGCGCAGTCCGGCGTTTCGCAGCGCGCGACGCATCGCTTCCTCCGCACCGTCCGGCCCGCCATGCGCATGAGCATCGCCCATCGGTGATTCCAGCGCCCACCCGCCCCGGTCCCCAGTGCCCAGTGCCCAGTGCCCAGTGCCTCCCCGCTCAACACATCGTCAAGCCGCCATCGACGCAGATCGTCTGGCCGGTGAGGAAGCCCGCCTCGTCGCTGCTGACGTACGCGACGGTCGCCGCGATGTCGTCCACGTTGCCCAGGCGTTTGATCGCCATGAGCTTGGTGATGCCCTCTTTGATCTCCGCCGGCAGGTTCGCGGTCATGTCGGTCTCGATGAACCCGGGCGCGACGACGTTGCAGGTGATGTTCTTGCCGCCCAGTTCCTTGGCGATCGACTTGCTCAGCCCGATCAGCCCGGCCTTGGCCGCAGCGTAGTTCGCCTGTCCCGCATTCCCCACGACGCCGCTGGTGCTGGCGATGTTGACGATGCGCCCGAACTTGCCCCGCATCATGCTGCGCGCCGCCGCCCGGATCGCCACAAACGCGCTGGTCAGGTTGGTCTGGATGACCGTGTTCCAATCATCGTCGCTCATGCGCAGGGCCAGCCCATCGCGCGTGATCCCGGCGTTGTTCACCAGGATGTCCAGCCGCCCGTGAGCCGTGGCGATGTCGTCGATGACCTTCGCGAACGCCGCGCTGTCGGCGATGTCCGTCGCGTGCACGCTGGCGCTGCCGCCGTTGATCTCGATCTGAGCCTTGACGTCGTTCAGCGGCCCCTCGCTGCGGGCGATGAGCACGACATGGCGACCGTCGCGCGCCAGCCGCGTCGCGATCGCTCGCCCGATGCCGCGCGACGCCCCAGTGACAACCGCGACGCGTTTGGTGTTTACAACTTCAGTCAACGGAACTCCTTCAACGTTTCATGTGTGGGCCGAGGGATCAGAGCCGAAGGCCGAGTGCTGCTGAGTGCTGAGCAGCGGAGCCATTGCCCAGGTCGAATGCCCAGTGCCCAGTGCCCAGTGCCTGATGCCCAGTGCCCAATTCTCACGTCGGTTGCGGCGAGGTCGGGATCTTGATCGGGCCG
>JAIEQQ010000496.1 GCA_019747615.1 Phycisphaerales bacterium | reverse complement strand
CGCCCGTCCGTTCTACGCCGGCCTCGTCAAGTTCATGACCAGCTCGCCCGTCCTCGTCCTGGCCATCCGCGGCAACAAGGCGATCGAAGTCTCCCGCAACATGATGGGCGCGACCTTCGGCTCCAAGGCCGCCGCCGGCACCATCCGCGGCGACTTCGGCGTCAGCAACTCCTTCAACCTCATTCACGGCAGCGACAGCCCCGAGGCCGCCGAGCGCGAACTCAAGCTCTTCTTCGCCGCCGGCGAAGTCCAAGACTGGAGCCGCAACGCCGACGCCTGGATCTACGACATGAGCGGCGGCAAGGCGGAGTAAGACAGCCGCCAGTTTTCAGCGATCAGCTTTCAGCAAGCAGCCTCCAGCCGCCAGCTTTCAGCCTTCAGCAAGAAGCTGGCAATGCGATCCACAGCGCCCCACCCTCCCCCGGTCCTACCGGGGGAGGTGGCGAGTCCGCGAGCCGGAGGGGGCGCGGCTGCGGGCATTGGTTGTGATCACAAGTACTCGGGGCCGCGTCACCAGATCGCATCGCCGACACGGTGACGCCGCTCGAGCTTTCACACTCTCGGCTCCCCTCTTACTGCCGAAAACTGATCACTGATCACTGATCACTGACAACTGACAGCTCCCCCTACTCCTTTAACCCCAGCTCCGTCAGCAGCGCATCGTCAATCCCGAGATACTCCCGCATGTGCTGGTCGTACTGCTCCTGGTCCTTCTCGCGCGAGAGGTCTAGGCGCAGCTCGTTGATCACCTTCGTGCCCTGCGGCACCCAGCCCTTGTAAAACGTCTCTTGCGAGATGTTCTTGCCGATCCACTCGCCAAGCCTGCCGCGGAACGGCGGGCGCGCCATTCGCGTGCCCGGGCGGCCGGCCTTCACACACATCACCATGCCCTCGGGCAGCGGGGCATTGGGATCAAACCCCGCCCCCGCGCCGCCCACGCCCCCACTGGCGATGCCCACGCTCACCGGCTGACCCGCGACTTCCGGCGGCGTGCGGCCGATGGATTGCAACAGCTTACCAATCGCGGTCTTGGGCATCAGATCGCCCTTGCCCGCCGCGGTTGTGTAGCCGCGCATCAGGATCGCGCCGGCCTGTTCCTCATCACCGGCCTTGATCAGCATCTCGCCGGCGAGTTGGTACGCCTTGCTCATGTCCGGCACGAGCTGCACGCAGCGCAGGTAGCTCTGGGCCGCGTCGCCAAATCGCCCGGCGTCGGCATAGGCCTTGCCCAGCGAGAAATGAGCCATCTCATTGCTCGCGTCGGCCTGGGCCATGTTCTCAAACTGTGCGATGCGCTTCTCGATATCCATAGCGGGTTGAACTCACGAGATTGGACAAACGGATTTCCGACGGATTTCCGAGAGCGTAGGGTGCCGTTTCGCTCGCTGACGCGCCACGAGCGCAGCCGCGTGATTAGCCCCCCAGCGGGCGAAGCCTATCGTTTTCCAGGTGGAACAGGGGAAGTCACAAACTCGCTCTCCCGCGGAGTCGTGGGCTCGCGTCGAACTCGGCCAGCGCCGGTCCGCTGCGCACGTGATCATCGAACGCCACTGCGACCTCGATCAGCGCTTCGGCGATCGCTATCGCGTCGCCGCGATCGATACCCTCACGCTGAACGCCCCGCCCTGGCAAGTCCGCGAGTTTGTTGACGAGTTGGTCGCGCTCTTTGATCGCGGCTGCGCCGAGGCGGCACACCTCCTGGGCGATGTGTACAGCCAGAGACTTGGCGCACAGCGCGACCCCAAAGTCGCCCTGATGTGGCACCGCAAAGCCGCGAAGCAGCGATATGCCCCGTCGCTCTATCGCGTGTCGCATCTCCTGCACACCGGCGCGGGGTCCGAAGATCACCTCAAAAGAGCCGACGTCTTTCTGCGTGCCGCCGCCGCGCTGGGATATCCGCCCGCCTGCTACACCCACGGCGGCGAACTCGTGCAGAGCGACAATCGCCAAGATCGAGCCGAGGGTGAGAAACTCCTTCGCCACGCTGTCAACGGAGGCATGACCTCGGCAAAGCTCGTCTACGCCGCCGCCCTTGAACGTTGGGAGATTGACTTCACCGACGAGCAGATCCGCGATCGCAATCTGGAGCGCCTCGCGGTCCTCCAGAGCGCCGCTGAGGATCGAGACCCGCGCGGCATGGCCGAGCACGGCTTCGAGCTTGTCAGCGATGCCTCCCGCCGCACCGAGTGCGAACTCGGCGTTCAATGGCTCCGGCGAGCGATCGAACTCGGTTCGTCGAACGCCCGGTTTTTCCTCGTGCAGTCGCTCTGGCACGGCATCGGCTGCCCGCAGAACCGCGACGAGGCGCTGACCGAGATCCGCACACTCGCCGACGCTGATCATCCCGGCGTGTTCCGCTGGATCTATGACCACCTCACCTTCCCCGCATCCAAAGATCTCACCGACGCGCACGCCGCGGCGTTGATTGCAGTCGTCCAAGAGGCGTCGAACCGCGCGGTCCCCGCAGCCATGAAGACTCACGGGGAGTTGTTGTATCGGGGCGTGCGATTGCCCGAGGATCGCCAGGCGGGCTTGAAACTCCTCCGCCAAGCCGCCGCGGCTGGGGACGCGCTGGCGAACCTGACGATCGTCTACGCGCTGGAAAACGAAAACCTGCAACCCGCCGACGAGCGCGAGGCCGCCATGTGCATCCGTCGGGCCGCCGAGCATGGGCATCGAACCGCGATGGCGCTCCAAGGCCGCAACCTCGAACGCGGCACCGGCGTTCCGGTCGATGTCGTTGAGTCTCGGCGCTGGCTTGAACGCGCCGCGCGCGACGGCTCACCCTTCGCGGCCCGCTTCATCGGCGAGTCGTTCCTCAACGACGCCAGCGACCGCGCAGACTATCGCCTGGGCATGCTCTGGTGCCGCTTGGGCGCTCGCCTCGGCGACCCGCAGTCGATGTACGCCCTGGGATGGTGCCTGCGCTGGGGAAACGGCACAACAAAGGACCACACCGCCGCTCGCCACTGGCTCGAGAAGGCCGCGGCGCTCGATGAGCCCCGGGCGCTCGGCGCGCTGGCCGAGATGGTTCGCGACGGGGACGGCGGGCCGGTCGATCTGGTGCGAGCACTCGGCCTCTTTGAGCGCGCCGCGGCGCTCGAAGACATCGAAGCGACCTATAGCCTCGCCTACGCGCTCAACAACTGGGCCCCGCGCGACGCGGCGCGCGCCAGAACGCTTTACCTCACCGCCGCCGAAGCGGGCAAGCCTGAGGCGATGGTCAACTACGCGCACATGCTGATGTACTCGCAAGGGGGCGAGAAGGACCTCACCACCGCAGAGATGTGGCTGCGCCGGGCACTGAAGTCCGACCTTGTCAACGCCTATCACGTCCTGGGCGTGTTGCTTGTCGAAGAGGTCGCGACGCCCGAGAGCATCAAGGAAGGGCTCGCGCTCTTCGAGGTCGCGATCTCGCGGGGCTTCACCGACTCGCTCAACAGACTCGGCGACGCGTACTACCACGGGTGGGGCCTGAAGCGGAACATGATCATGGCGCTCCGGATGTACACCCGCGCTGTCGAGGCCGGCGACTACACGAACCTCTCGTTCCTGGGCGAGATGCACGCCGAGGGGTGGGGCTGCGTCAAGGACGAGCGTCGTGCGATGAAGTACTACGCCTTGGGGATCAAGCACAACGTCGCCGCGTGCTTCACGAACATGGGCTTCATGTACGAGCACGGTCGCGGCGTCTTCCTGCCCCGGCGCGCGAAGGCGGTAGAGTGGTATCGCAAGGGCGCCGCCCTCGGATGCCCGGCCGCGATGGCCAACCTCGGGGCATGCTACGAACGGGGCCGCGGGGTCCGCAAGAACATCGCCGAAGCCCGAAAATGGTTCATGATGGCCGCGGAGGCGGGGTCGGACCGGGGCACAAAGGGGCTCGAACGACTGGGTGGAAAGGGCTGAAGACCTGCCACCCTGGGCGGCGAAGCCATCAGCATCCACAGAGCAGAACCGCTCCGGAGCATCGGCCCGCGGATCCGCACGGCAGCGATGGCACCCAACAAAAAGCCCCTTGACGTCTTCGTCAAGGGGCTTTATTTGAAAGCGGAGAAGGGGGGATTCGAACCCCCGATACCGGGATATACCCAGTATAACGGTTTAGCAAACCGTCGCCTTCAGCCTCTCGGCCACCTCTCCGGAGGATCTCAAGGTCTCATGGTAGCCGAGTCGTCCCTCGCTGCCAAGCGCGGCTGGCTTCGGATTGGTGGAGGGCTAGCGCCGGCGACGAGATCGACCGGTCCTCATCGTTCGCAGGCGGTGACAGGGTGAGTCGCAGCCGGGCGATCGTTGGCAAGCTGGGTGGCTTTCTAGTTTTCGGACGACCTGACGCGGTCGAACGCCTCGCTGGGGGCAACCGGAGGCCCACGGCGCTCGTACTCTGATACGATGCAAGTGCGTGGTTTGCGCTGGCGCCAGATGGCGCTGCGCTCTGCGACGTGGGGCATTCTTTGGTGCTTGACGCCGATGGTCCGTGCTTCACGTCTAGACTCCGGACTCGCCGGCGCGATTGAGTCGCGCTGGTGAGGTGCGTTTGATTGACTCGTGCGATCGACAGACCCTTTCGTGAGCCACGGCCGGCCTATGCAGAGCAGCCAATCCCCACAGCCATCGCGGAACCTTGACGAGACCGTCCCAGTCGGCCAGCGTTCTCCTACCGACCCTAAGGGAGGCTCCACGCAGCCGGCGGGTCTCGGCGATGCGAACGCCGACGGCACCACCGCCAACGAAAAGACCCGCGGCGGCTCGATGGTGGACACCATCATCGGGCGGATCGTCGTCGATCAGGGACTTGCGACGTCTGAGGAAGTGCAGCAGTGTCTGGAGTTGGCACGGGCCGCGGTCGCCGATGCGAACAACCTCTCGGTCGGCGACCTGCTTGTTCAGAACGAGTACATCACCAAGCGCCAGCTCCGGCGGTTGCGAGACGCCGCGGAGGCGGAGCGATCGAGCCAGCAGATCCCCGGCTTCAAGCTGCTGGGGGTGCTCGGCCAGGGCGCGATGGCGAAGGTCTACAAGGCCAAGCAACTGAGTCTCGACCGGATGGTGGCGATCAAGGTGCTGCCCAGAAAGTTCACGCAGAGCGCTCAGTTTGTCGAGCGGTTTTACGCCGAGGGGCGGAGCGCGGCGCAGCTCAACCATCCGAATATCGTCGCGGCGTATGACGTCGGCAAAGCCGGCGAGTACCACTACTTCGTGATGGAGTGGGT
>JAIEQQ010000066.1 GCA_019747615.1 Phycisphaerales bacterium | reverse complement strand
GTATTCAACTCTTCGCCGATCTGCCGCAAGGTCTGGCCGTTGAGATACGCCCTCACGACCACGACACGCTGCAACTCGGGAAGCTGGTCAATTCGTTTCATCAGGGCGGCCATCCGCTCCTGTTGTTCTGCGCTGAAACCGACACCGGACGACGAGGCCGCGACTGTTGAGTGCTTCTCATCCAGCACGCTGGGGCGGAGGGCCGAGCGGCTGCGACGCAGTCGATCGACCAGGAACCTTCGCGTGATGAGCATGACCCATGTCACCAGGGCGGCTCGGTTGGGATCAAATCGATCGGCAGTTCTCCAGAGACGGATGAAGACTTCTTGAACCGCGTCCTCGGCATCCGAACGCGTGGGGAGGATCTGATAGGCCATTCGATACACAAGCGAAGAGAACCGGTCGTACAACTGTGCGATCGAGGCGGGGTCATTGGCCGCCACACCCTTCATGAGCGACAGATCGACCTGCTGCTCTTGAGGGGATTGGGACATCCGCTGAACCTCCACGACCGAACGACGAGAAGAGGAAGGCCTGCCGCGCGTCGTACCGACAGGCGATACGCAGAAATGAGGTGGAAGGATCCACCCTTGGCGAGACCTTGACAGCATACCAGACAATCACCCCCCACACCCGTGGGCGGCGAGATTTCGATTGCAGCAATCCGCATTTTTCTGTTCGGTATTGAGTAGGTCCGGGAAGATGCCGATGATCCTTGCGTCAAGGGTTCTTCCCGTGTACACTTTCGGTGACGAGCGAGACCCCGGACGTCCGTCAGAGGACTGTGGCGATGCGACAGACCCAGACCGCGAAGCAGCACGATGCGACCATTGCGAACACTCGCAGGCGGTCGTCGCCGCGCGGGTTTTCACTGATCGACGTGCTCGTGTCGATGGTCGTTGTGGTCGTTTTGATCTCGCTACTGCTGCCGTCGCTCAGCGGAATTCGTGAGACGAGCCGTCGCGTGGTGTGCGCTTCGAACATCCGTCAGATCGGTCTGGGCATGCTGATGTATGCCGAGGACAATCGCGATTCGGTGCCGTACAGCAAGCATGTTGCGTTTCGCGATACGGACCCGAAGTGGCGCCCCGATCAGATGATGGTCGCGCGCGACAAGTACACCCCCGATTGGGACGGCACCGGCCTGCTGTTCAGCCGCAACTACCTGCCGACGCCGAACGTGTTCTACTGCCCGTCGCACTTGGGCTCGCATCGCTTCGAGAACTACAGCGATGCCTGGACTTCGCCCGATGGCGAAGTCGTTGGCAACTACCACTATCGCGGCATGACGCCCGCCGGCACCACGCTGATGCGCCTCTGGCCCGGCCAGACCGCGATCCTTGCCGACGGCCTGGCAACGCAGCAGGACTACAACCACGCCTCGGGCAACAACGCCCTGCGCGGCGATATGAGCGTCAACTGGGTCTCAGACTTCGATGGCCAGATCTCACAAGTGCTGGCCAAGAACGAGGACGATGCGCTGGCGCCGATGCGCGTCCGCACCGCGTGGCTTGAGATCGATCGCGCCGGCCGTCGTAGTGCGCCGACCGAGCCCGGCCTGACGCCGGCCGAGTGATCGCGGCCGCGGCGTTCCTCACATTTCATCGCACTGCCTCCGGCTGAAGCGGTTCGATCGCTTCCGTTGCGTGTTCGTTGGCCAGCAACGGGTATCCTGAACGCATGACATTGCCAGCATCGTTCATCCGATTCAGATCGCCCGCACGCGGCGCGATTGTCGTCGCGGGCTCGAGCCGCGTTGCGCGTGCTGCTCGCATCGCGATCGTCCTCGCGGCGGCGACCGCCATCCTCGCAACCCGCGCGCACGCCCAGCCAGCGCCCGCGAGCGCTGCGACCCCGGCCGCGGCATCGGCGGACACCACGCCGGCATCGCCGGACGCACGCACGCTCACGCCGCTTGTTCCCGATCGCCTCTACCACGGCGTCAATCGTCCGATCCGCGTCACGCTCCGCACGCCGACACTCGAATCGACCGAGCGACTCCGCGTGATCCTGCTTGATGCGCGGGGTGTGCGTATCGGCGAAGCCAGCCGCGATGTGACGATATCGGCACAGCCGCGCGGCCAGAGCGATGCGCTGACGCTCGACCTCGCGGCGCTGCTCCCGGATCTGTGGGCCAAGCCGCTCCGAAACGCGGCATATGTACAGCTCGAAGCCGTGAAACAGACCGATGCACCTGCGAGTGATCCGGCACCCGCGATCTCGAGCGTGCCGCAAGCCTCGCGACGAATCGGCGCGCCATTGGTGATCGAGCCGCTGCGCAGCCCGCTTCGCGCCGAGCTTGATGAGCGTGTGCCCGGTGCGCCGCGAGTTCACTTTCCGAAGCCCGCGCAGGCCGAGGTCATTGCATTCACCGGGTATCGCGTGTACACCGATGAGCGCGTTCATCTGCTGACCGACGCGGGCGCGTCGCCGATCCGAGTGCGCCTCCGCCCGGATTGCGCGCCGAACACCGCGTGGAACTTTCGCGTGCTGGCGGCGGGAGGCTTCTACGACGATGTGATCTTCCACCGCGTCGTGCCCGTGGGGCGCGTTGCGGGAAGGGGCTTCGTGATTCAGGGCGGAGACCCGACGGGCACCGGCGAGGGCACGCCCGGCTACGAGCTGCCGTTTGAACCCAGCACGCTAACGCACGACTTCGGCGTCGTCAGCATGGCGCGCGACAAGGGCCCCAACACCGGCGGGGCGCAGTTCTTCATCTGCCTCTCGCGGGAAGAGACCGCGCGCCTCGACGGCCTGTACGTTTCTTTCGCACAGATCGAGGGCGATGACTCCGCCCGCATCGTCCGCGCCATCGCGGCCGGCCCACTCCTGCCCGGTGATGCCGACCGACCCGAAAAACCCGTCCGCATCACACGCGTCTGGCTCGAACCCGCCCCGCCGCTGAACGAGGTGATCGCACCCGCGCTGGTGCCCACGCGGTAGTCCGCGAGACATGAAGTGCAAACGCATCATCGGGAACTGCGTTTTTCGAAGTGGCAGGGTGGCAGAGTGGCAGAGTGGCGAAGTCATCGAGATCAAGGCGCCGTTGCAGTTCAGCACTTCACCGCTTTGCTACCTTGCCACCCTGTCACCCTGCCACCCTGCCACCCTGCCACTATTCAACCCCAAGCGACGCCGAACCTGCGTTCGGCTCTGCCGCTAGACTTCCCGCATGAAGCGCGTCACGGTTGACAAGGTGATGGCCGAGCAGCGTGCCGCGTCGTTTACGAAGCGGTCGATCAAGGGTCCGTCGAAGGAAGTCGCCCTGCGGCTGGCGATGTCGATGATCGATCTGACGACGCTCGAGGGCAAAGACACGCACGAGAAGGTCCGCTCGCTGTGTCGCAAGGGTGTTGATCCCGCTGATGGCTCGTGGACATCCGCCGAGCCGCTGCCGAGCGTCGCGGCGATCTGCGTCTATCCGATGATGGTTGACGCGGCCCGTAAAGAGCTGAACAAGCTCGGCGATCGCGGGCGAGGCGTGAAGGTGGCCGCGGTGGCGACCGGGTTCCCGTCGGGGCAGTACCCGCTGAAGGTGCGGCTGGACGACACGCGACGAGCGGTGGATGCCGGCGCTGACGAGATCGACATGGTCATCTCACGCGGCGCGCTCCTGGCCGGGAACCAGACGCAGATTTACGACGAGATCTGCGCCACGATCGAAGCCTGCGGCTTCAAGCGTGCGCCCGAGAGCACGACGACCTCTCGCGCCGCCAAGTCGCGAGCATCATCGCGGGGTGAGTCTGGCTCGCCGATCGCCACGACTCGCACCAAGCGCGCCGCCCCCCCGACACCCCCCACACCCCCCACGCCGCACGCGTTCGCCCATCTCAAAGTCATCCTTGAGACCGGCGAGCTCGAAACGCTCGACCTCGTTCGCGAGGCCAGCGACATCTCGATCCGCGCCATGCACGACACCGGCCTCTCGCAACACCCCGGCGCCGGATTCATCAAGACCAGCACTGGCAAGGTCGAGCCCGCGGCGACCATGCCCGTCACGCTCGTCATGCTCCAGGCCATCAGCGATCACTACCACGCCACGGGTGAGCTGGTGGGCATGAAGCCCGCCGGCGGCATCCGCACCGCCAAGACCGCGGTGCAGTATCTCGTGATGCTCAAAGAAACCCTTGGCGATATCGAGCACGGCGCGTATCTGCATCCCTCGCTCTTCCGCTTTGGCGCGAGCGCACTGCTGAACGACCTCTGCCGGCAGCTCACGTGGCTGCGCCGCGGCAGGTATGCTTCGAGATACGATTTCGCGGAGGCTTGACGCGCCTGGCGCATCGTGAGAGACTGAATGTCGTCGATCGCCCTCGGGAGTACAACCATGAAGACCAAGCTCGGCTTCGCATACACACTGACCGCCACCGCTCTGCTGGCGCTGCCGCTGACGATGACTGCGTGCAAGAGCACGCAGAAGTCTGGCGACGCCAGCGCACTGAAGGTTGGACAGGCCGAACTTCTGGGCGTGCTGCGGAGCGGGCAGGTCGCCATCGGCGGCGAGACGACCGGCTGGGTCCTGCTGATGGACACCGGATCGATCGATGTCGATGTGACCAAAGTCGCCGGCCAGGCCTCGCAGCTTGATGGCAAGCGGTCGGTCGTCTCCGGCGAGATCATCACCAAGACCTACCCGACCCGCGGCGAGGTCAAGGTCATGGTCGCCGACTCAATCATCGGCGCGCCGGCCTCGGCGCCGCCCGCGGTGCCGACGATCCCGCCGCCGCCTCGCCCGCAGAAGATGTGAGCGTTCCCTGTGGGGCAGGCGTCCCGCCTGCCTCCCGCAGACTCCCGGCGAACGCAACATCTCAAAGCAGCAAAGCTCAAGGTGAATCCGCGCCGCCGCATTTCTTTGGCACACACCGAGCCGGAACCTCCGGTCTCAACTTGCTGCCTTGAGCGTTGCTGCTCCATGTCCACAGGGAGTCTGCGACGGGCAGGCGGGACGCCTGCCCCACAGGTGGCAAGTGACCAGTGCCTAATGCCCAGTGCCTACAGCCGGTTACACTCTCCGCATGGCCAAGCGAAACTCATCCGCCGGCGCGACCAGCACTGCCCGGGCCGCACGCACAAGCGGCACCGCCAAATCGCCCGATCGCGCGTCGAGCTTTGTCGCCGAGCACGCGTGGGAGTACGCGCCGGCACCGGAGACGGTGAAGGTGCAGATCGCGGCGCGACACGGGCT
>JAIEQQ010000327.1 GCA_019747615.1 Phycisphaerales bacterium | reverse complement strand
GGTCCGCATCCCGCCGGGCATCAACGACGGCCAAGCCGTCCGCGTCCGCAGCGAGGGCGAGCCGCCGCAGCCCGAAGAGTCTCCATCGGGCGAGGGCGTTCGGGGCGACCTCATGGTCGTTGTCCGCGTCCGCGATCACAAGGTTTACCAACGCGACAACAACGATCTGGTTCTCGAGATGCCCCTGGCGTACACGCAAGCGGCTCTCGGTGCCGAGATCGAAGTCCCCACCATCGATCACGAACGCGAGAAGCTGACCATCCCCAGAGGGACACAGTTCGGCGATATCTTCCGAATCCCAAGCCGCGGCCTGCCCGACGTTCGTAACAACGACGACAAGGGCGATCTCGTCGTGATCGTGAAGGTCGTTGTCCCAAAGAAGCTCACATCACAACAAGAGAAGCTCCTCCGAGATCTGGCGGCGACCGAAAGCAACAGCACCGTCGCGGACTCGAACGGAGGGTTCTTCAAGAAGATCTTCAAGGGCTAAGCGACACCCACGATTCCCGTCCAACGCCTCACGATGCGCTATTCAAGCCCTCACGTGTTCTTCAGCCCGGAGGGCTGCCCGAAAGTAGCCGGGGGTGGAAGCGAGTCTTCGAGCGACACCCCCGGTCGTGGATTCTTGTCCTTCGCACCCCGACGGGGTGCTCCTTCAGAGACCCTTTCAACAGAGCAGCCTTACGATTCAAGTCTCATGCCTCCGAACCCCCCGAGTCACACATGATCGATCCAACCCAGAGCAACTCGCCATCGTCGGACGATGCATCTCAAGATCTCGGTCGCCACCGCATTGTCGATGAGACCACCGAGCTGATCGACGATCTCCAGTCACAGCTCGAACTCGCCAAGACCGCGCGCGACGAAGCCCAGGATGCGCACAAGCGGGCCCTTGCGGATTTCCAGAACTACCAACGCCGCGCGTCAAACAGCGAGCGCGAGGCCAAGCAGCAGGGTGTCCGCGCCGTCTTGCAGTCTGTCGTCCCGGTGATCGATCACTTCGACATGGCGCTCCTGCACGACAGCGAAAAGGTCACCGCGAAGCAGGTTCTCGACGGCGTGAGATTGATCAAGGAGGAACTCCTCCGAATCCTCTCCACCCACGGCGTGCTGATCATCAACCCCAAGCCCAACGACCCCTTCGACGCCCACCGGCACGAAGCCATCATGCACCAGCCCAGCGAAGGCGTCGAAGCCGGCAACGTCACCATGACGCTGCGCCCCGGCTTCGAGATCGACGGACGCCTCGTGCGACCCGCTCAAGTCGCCGTCGCGCCGCAGACCGCCTGATCCACGCACACCGAGACGATCATGCCCACGTACGAATACAAGTGCAAAGCCTGCGGCCATCTGTTCGAGGAATATCAGTCCATCACCGCGCCGCTGCTGAAGAAGTGCCCATCCTGCGGCAAGAGCAAGCTCGAACGCTTGTTCGGCATCGGCGCCGCCGTCGTCTTCAAGGGCGGCGGCTTCTACCAGACCGATTATCGCTCCGAGTCATACACCAAGGCCGCCGCGGCTGACAAGAAGGCCTCCGCTGAGTCAGCGCCGACCTCGCCAAGCAGCTCCGCACCGGGTAGCGACAGCAAGGCCGCCGGCACCGCCGGCACAACGAGCGGCGAGGGCGCAAGCAGCACAAAGTCCTCCGCGCCAGAGAGCAAGCCCAGCGCACCGACCTCAGCACCAGCCGACAAGGCCAAGTCGAGCGCGAAACGAGCGACAAAGCCAAGCAGCGCGAAGCGCAAATAATCCGCCAGTCTCACGTGAGGCGGTCACCCCGCTCAGGCGGGTGGCCGTGGGGGTTGAATCGAGCTTTGCCAGCGCGATGGTCTGAGCCAGCGTTTCATGCCAATCATCCCATCAACGGTGCGATCGCCACCGCCTCGGTGATATCCGCAATCAGCGGGATGCTCACGCTGATGTCGTCGTACGTGTCGGCGCCGATCACGCCCGAGGCGTTGGCGTAGAGCGAGATCGCGATGAAGAACGCGCGGCCTGTCGTCCGGTGGACGACATACGCATTCTCGATCGTGAAGCCATAGGCCTGACCGACTTTGTTGAAGACGACGAAGTCGTCGTCCGGCCAGTCGCGTTTGAGGCCGTGCAGACAGTACTTGGTGGAGAGGTCGCGAAACTCGTCGCGCGAGAAGACGGGGTTTGTCGATTGACGAGCGAAGGGCCAGAGCGCGTCGCAGAGCAGCGAGCGGTGACGCTCGGAGAGGCCGGTGGTGTAGTTGTCGCCGATCAGATCGGGTCGGACGACGAGCATCAGCGAGCGTTGAATGTCGTGGAGGCTCAGGCGGTTGCGCCAGGAAAAATCCATCGGCGCGTGATGCGTGACGCCATTGATGACGTGCGTGTGGCCGACCGAGAGGCCCGGCAGCGTCGGGGGGTTCTCGATCATGAGCGTGCCGTCTCGCTCGGGGATGGTGGCGAGCACGCGTTCGTCGGGCGACAGAGCCTTGGCAAGGAACTCGACGCGGCCAGTCCGCCGCTGCTCATCGCGCGTGCGGAACTCGCTCAGTCGATGGTTGATCAACGCCGATGAAAGGCCCATCTCGCGGCAGAGCCTGTTCACACGCTCGTGGCCAACCAGCGTGTATAACCGGTTGTGCGCCGGATTGTCGCTGACGATCAGCGACTTGCGAACCTCATGCTCAACGCAGAACGTGCCAGCGACGGGCGACGGCGGAGTGTGGGCCAGAGTGGGGGTGGGGGTGCCAGCATGATGCGCCGAGAGTGTCGTGTCCGCGGCATACCCGAGATTCGTCGGATCGCGATCCTCGATCACTTGATCGCTGAACGCCGGATGAAACCGCAGCGGCGTCCGCGCATCGATCGGCGCGCCCGCGGCTTGCAGATCCTGAATCGCACGCAACGCACAGATCGCAGTCGGGAGCTTGATCGTGCTGGCCGGATAGATGTACTCAGCACCAGCGCGGAAGCTCGCAGTGCGAGTGCGGGGCACCGCGGCCGCGCTGATATCACCGGTACGCGCAGCCGGCGGGCGCGTCGCGCACAGAGGCCACGACTCGTGACCGCTCGTGCTTGTGCCAACGTTTGCGACGTTCGCACCCGCGAGCACCTCTGTCACGAGGATTTGCAGCCGCAACTCGCCAGCGCGATCAATCGCGCGCCGCACGCGTGGCCCAGCACGCTCCAGCAGTGAGAGAAGAGCCGCGTCGGCGTCGGGGTCGGTCGCGGGGCGCGATGTGGCGTCATCGGGTACCATGCTCGCCATGGTACCTTCGACGACATCGTTCATGTGCATCTTCGCGTGTGTGCTTGCTTCGGTCGGGCTCTCGACCCTGGGCGGTTGCGCCGCCGGTGGTGGTGGCGAAGGGCCGACGACATCGGCGGAGCCGATCGCCGGCGCACAGGCCTACGCCCGTCGTGGCGACGAGATCATGGTCTGCGGCCAGCTCTTTCACACCGGCGCACCCGTCGTGCTCTGGACAGATCCCGGCGGCTACGACCACTCACGCGTCGAGCGCCGCTTCGGCCAGATCGAGAAGTCCGGCTGGCCCGCGCTCCAGAAAGAAGGCAAGGGCCCGACCGACCCGGCCCGCTACGGCACCCGCTTCTTCCGCTTCGCCGACAAGCAGCCCACATTCCTCGGCGGCGCGGCGCTCACGCCCGAGCAAATCGCCCAAGTCCGCGGCGGCGGCTGGGACTTGCCCCTTCTCCAAACCAAGGTCGATCAGTTCGTCCTTCACTACGACGTCTGCGGCGTCAGCAAGCAGTGCTTCCGCATCCTTCACGATGTCCGCGGCCTGAGCGTCCACTTCATGCTCGATATCGACGGCACCATCTATCAAACCTGCGACCTCAAAGAACGCACCTACCACGCCACCAGCAGCAACGACCGCTCCATCGGCATCGAGATCGCCAACATGGGCGCATACGCCGACGGCGAGAAGAACCCGTTCGCGCAGTGGTACGAGCGCGATCCCGACGGCCGCGTGCGCATCACAATCCCCGAGAATCTCGGCGATGGCGGCGTGCGCACCAAGAACTTCGTCGGCCGCCCGTCGTCAGACACGCTGATCTCCGGCGAGATCCAGGGCAAGCTCCGTCGTCAATACGACCTGACGCCGGAGCAGTACGACTCGCTCGCCAAGCTGACCGCGAGCCTCTGCACGATCTTCCCGAAGATGACCTGCGACTATCCGAAAGACGAGCAGGGCCGACTCGTGACGCAGAAACTCCCCGACGAACAACTCGCAAAGTTCACCGGCGTCCTCGGGCACTATCACATTCAGAACGACAAATCCGACCCCGGCCCGGCGCTGCGGTGGGAGTGGCTGATCACCGAGGCCCGTAAGCGGATGCGAGAGTCATCAGATGGCGGGCGGAATGTCGTCTCGACGAAGTGAGTGGAGACGGTCTTCAACGAACGGAAGACGGGTTTCAACGAAGGGAAGGAAGAGATGGAAGGATGACACATCGGGAGCCAATCCCGGTCGCTCATCGCGCAACTTCCATTCCTTCCATTACTCGTTGAAAAAACGCCTTGATGTCTTCTATTCACACCCGAGTGCCCGCATCAGCACCGTCGCATACGCCCCGCGCGGCAGACTGAAGCTCACCGTTCGCTTCAGCGGCTTCGTTGATCGCTTGGGCGCAAGCTCATCGTTTGCCGGCGGCCCAAACGCAAGATCTTCAACGCGAACAAACGCGGGGCGCGCGGCCTCGTTGAATCGCGGACGCCGCAACTGCTCGATGCGAAGCTGATCGGGTCGGAGGTTGAACGGCTTGAGTGCGTCAAGCAGGTGCGGCGCCCAGGCCGGACTGAGCGTGGTGGTCGCGGCGGGCACTGGCAGTTCGATCGTCCGAAGCTCGCGAGCCGCGGTCGTCCAGCGCCGATCGTCGGTGGTTGCGATCGGGAACGCGCACGGGCCGTAATCGGTCTGGACCTCGACGCGAGCGTGCGCGGGCGTGGCGCTGGCGACGAGCGCGCGGAGTGTTTGGTTCCAGAGGTAGCTTTGAAACGCTTCGACGCTCATGGTCAGATCGGACTGCGAGAGCTCGCCGAGTGCCGCGAGGGCGTTGTTGTCGCGAGCGAGTCGCTCGACCGCCCGGCGTTCGGGCGAGGGCGCCAGCTTGCGAGCGATCGATGCCCAGACAGCGCGTGCCGGCGGCTCGGGTGGCCCACCGTCTGGGGATGCTG
>JAIEQQ010000505.1 GCA_019747615.1 Phycisphaerales bacterium | reverse complement strand
GCATCTGCATGTCCACGCTGTGCCGCGCTGGGGCGGGGATACGAACTTCATGGGCGTCGTTGCGCGTGTGCGTGTCATTCCCAGCTCGCTGACGGCGATGCGGGAGCGATTCGCAGCAACGTGGGCGGCGGTGCGACCGCAGTGGGAGAGTGTGATCGACGAGTGAGCCAGTTTGGGTTCGGTCGCCCATGACTTACTTCAGGTCGAAGATCAGGATGTCGCTCTCGCCGGCGCCGCCTGTGAGTGTCAGGCGGCTCTCGGCGCTGATCGCGGCTCCGTCGCCCTCGCTCAGCGCGACGCCGTTGAGCGAGATGCCGCCACGCATCACTTGGACCCACGCCCGCCGGTCTGGCGGGAGATCGAGCCCGATCTGCTTGCCCACGCTCAGGACACCCGTGTAGAGCCTGGTGTCCGAGTTCCAGCGGATGCTGCCCGAAGCGCCATCGGGCGAGGCGATGAGCTGGAGCGTGTCAGCGCGTGCCGCGGGGTCGTACTTCAGCTCGTTGTACGTCGGCGTCGCGTCGATCGCGTTCGGGACGACCCAAATCTGGAAGAAGTGTGTCGGCTCGGCTTGCGAGGGGTTGAACTCCGAGTGAGTGACGCCGCGTCCGGCGGACATGTGCTGCACATCGCGTGGGCCGATGACGCGTGCGGTGCCGGTGGAGTCCTTGTGGGCAAGGCCGCCGGAGAGGACGTATGACAAAATCTCCATGTTCTCATGATCGTGGGGCGAGAAGCCCCGCCCCGGGCCGACGCGATCATCGTTGATGACGCGCAGAGCGCCGAAGCTCTCGAAGGCCGGGTCGTAGTAGCGGCCGAAGGAGAAGGTGTGGCGGGAGTCGAGCCAGCCGAGCTTGGTGCTGCCGCGTGCGGAACTGGGGCGAACGGTGATCATGGGGGTCCTTTCGAGTGCGGGTCTGCCGGCACGCGCCGGCGGAGATATAGATGCGGCAACAATAGTTGTTGTTACGACAAAATGACCCGTCCGGCGTCGCCGCTTTGCCCGGCGGGGCAACCAATCGATCCCCGAACTCCGCCCGATCGCCCCGGTCACTTCGCAACGCGGGCAGTTCCCTCGCCCGCGATCATCGCGCACACCGCGGCTCGGTGCCAGCTCGAGAGCGATGGCTGATTCAGCAACACGGTCTCGCTCATCCACGCCACCTCATACCCCGGCTCACACCGCACCGGCCACGCCGGATCGACCGCCTCACCCACGAAAAACCACGCGATCAGTCGCGACGGCGCCTCCAGCCGCACCGCCCGGCGCAGCCGCAGATCCGCGATTCGCTGCTCATCCCACCCCAGCTCCTCGCCAAGCTCGCGTGCGATGCACCGCTCCGGCGACTCCCCCGCCTCCCGTGCGCCGCCGAAGCACGTCAGACGGCGCGCGTGATAGATCGAGTGGGCCGGACGGCGCTCGATGAGATACCGCCCGGCAAGATCTCGCAGGATCGCGCAGCAGTACTCCGGCGCTTCAAGGTCGATCTCACTCATGCTCGGCTTACTCATCACTCATCACTGACCGTGCGCGGCTCATCATGCGCTCGTCACGCCCTACCCATTACAAACTCGCCGCCCGGCCAGGTGGTCCACTCCAGCGCCGCAGCGTGAACTCTCAGCACGCGCGCCGCGCGAACGCTCAACACTCGCTGATCCCCACGCTCACGTGGATCGCCAGCCCGCCCTCGCTGGTTTCTTTGTACTTGGTCTGCATGTCCTGCGCCGTGGCCCACATCGTTTGGATGACTGAGTCGAGGCTCACGCGGGCCTTGGTCGGGTCGCTGTCCAGTGCGATGTTCGCCGCGGTGATCGCCTTCATCGCCCCCATCGTGTTCCGCTCGATACACGGCACCTGCACCAGCCCGCCGATCGGGTCGCACGTCATGCCCAAGTGGTGCTCCATCGCGATTTCTGCGGCCATCAGCACTTGGCCCACGCTGCCGCCGAGGAGTTGCGTCAGGCCCGCCGCGGCCATCGCGCTGCTCACGCCGATCTCGGCCTGGCACCCGCCCATGGCTGCCGAGATCGTCGCGCCCTTCTTGAACAGGCTGCCGATCTCGCCAGCAGTAAGCATGAAATCGATGATCGCGCTCTCGCGCACGCTCGTGCCCGGCAGCACGCCCTGGTACCGCGACAGATCCAAGAAGCACCACGCGTACATCATCACCGCCGGGATGACGCCCGCCGCACCGTTCGTCGGCGCCGTCACCACGCGCCCGAATGCCGCGTTCTCTTCGTTCACCGCCAGCGCAAAGGTGCTGACCCATCGCAAGGTGCGGGAGAAATCCGTTGCGCTGGAGCGGATCGCCTCGCACCATCGATCAATCTCTGCGCCAGAGCCCGAGCGCCGCACCGGGTGGGCGTGCTCGAAATCTGCACCGTCCAGCACGCGCTTGATCGCTTCCAGACCCTGCGAGCCGGTGAGGCGATCATGGATGCCCTTGGCCCGCCGCGTGACGTTCAGCCCGCCCGGGAGTGTGCCATCGGTGTGGCAGCCGCGATGGATGCACGCGAGCATGTTCTGCCAGATGAACAGGAGCCCGGCGGTGATGTTCTCATCGTGATTCCAGGCGTGCTCGTTGGCGAGCATCATCTGCGGGATGGTCAGCGCGTGCTCGCGCGTGTGGCGAATGATGTCCTCGGCGCGCTCGGTGTGATACTTCAGCACCGCCGCTCGCGAGCCGGTGGCCTTCTCATTCTCCTGAACGACGAAGCCGCCGCCGACGCTGTAGTACGTCTCACTGACGCGCTGGCCGTTCTCCAGCAGGGCGGTGAATGTGAGTCCGTTGGCATGAAACGGCAGCGTTCGGTTCATGTGAAAGACGAGATCCGCGTCGCGATCAAACTCGATCGGTCGCGAGCCCGCAAGCACCAGCCGCCCGCTCTGGACAACATCGTTGACGCGATCGTGCAGCCCGTTGACTTCGCAGGTCACGGGGTCTTCGCCGCTGAGGCCCAGGATGATCGCAAGGTCGGTGCCGTGCCCATGCCCGGTTTTGGCGAGCGAGCCGAAGAGTTCCGTGCGTACGCGCAGTGTGCTGGCGAATGCGCCGGACTCGGCGAGCACCTTGAGGAATCTCTGCGCCGCCCGCCACGGCCCCATCGTGTGTGATGAGGATGGACCAACGCCGATCTTGAAGATGTCAAAGACGCTGATCGATTCCATAGTTGATTGTTCGCCCTCCGCGCCCGGCGCGTTGTGTAATCCAAAGTCGCTACACCCGGTGCAGCGCCATGATTGTCAGATCGTCGGCCGCGAGCCCGGCCTGAAACGAATCCACGCGCGAGACCAGCCGCTCGCACAGTCCCTTCACCGGCGTGCCAGCCATCGCTCCCGCCTCAGCCAGCAGCCTCGCCTCGCCGAACAGCTCGCGCGCCGGCGAGGTTGCCTCGGTCAGGCCGTCGGTGTAGAGCAGCAGCGTCTCGCCGCGCTGTAACACCGTGGTTGCCTGTCGGATCTCGCCGATCTGTTCCTCGGCCATCGCGCCCAGCAGCGGAGCCGTGGGCCCGCCGAGCAGGCGCGAGCCGCCGGGCTCTGACAGCACCAGCGGCGGCGGATGGCCGGCGTTCACATAAACCAGCTCCCCACTCTCTTCGGTGTATCGCGCGATGACCATCGTCACAAACAGACTATCGGCGGAGTCAGCTAACAGCGCCGAGTTCACGCGACGCGCGATCTCCGCCGGCTCCAGCCCGACAGCCGCGAAGTTCCGCACGATCGTCCGCGTCACCGCCATCAGCAACGCCGCGGGCATGCCCTTGCCGCTCACATCGGCGATCACCACAAACAGACGCTCGCCCACATAGAAGAAATCAAAGAAATCGCCCGCCACCGTCCGGGCGGCGATGTTCACTGCGTGCAGCGTGAACGCGTCCCGCTCGGGAAACGGCGGGAACGTCCGCGGCAGCAGATCCGTTTGGATCTTGCGGGCGATGCGCAGCTCGCTCTCGATGCTCTCGCGGGCCGCGGTCTCGCGCTTGAGCGCCGCCATCTGCTCGTCAAGGCGCGACACCATGCCGTTGAAGCCAGTGGTCAATCGCGCCATCTCATCGTTCCGCCCGTCACTGGGCACCGTCGCGCTCAGGTCACCCCGGCTCACGCGCTCCACCGCCCGCGCCAGCTTTTCAATCGGGCGGCTGATCCGCAGGCTGAAGACCGCGATGACGATCACAACGAGCACGATGCCGCCCAGCAGCACGAACGCCCGCATCCGCATCGCGGTCACGATCGGCTCCATGACCAATCGCTGCGGCACCGTCGTGACAAACGTCCAGCCGGTGGACTCGATCGGCGCGTGGACCAGCCACGAGCCCCACGCCTCCATCGACGGCGGCAGCAGCCCGATCGCGCTCTCAACCTCCACCGTGCCCGCGGGCTCGCCGGCGAGCTTGCGCAGCGCCTCGGCGACGTCGAATGGCCGCAGGAATGTTCGATTCGCCGGCTGGCCCACCAGTGTCGTGCCGATCTGCGACTCATTGCGACTGGATACCACGCGGTTGGCGCGATCGATCACCGCGAAGCCCGACGGGCCAAAGGCCGAGGCGATCGACCAATCCTCCGGTGATGGATCGGGCCGGATCGGCGGCACAGCGACACTCTCGCCAGCATCGGGGCCGTTCCCGGCGCGATCGGGCCTGCGGGATGGCTCGCGCAACGCGGGGATCAGGATCGATTGGATCTCCTCGGCCCGAATCGCGTGCGCCACCACGCCGCGCGCTGGCTGGTCCCCCTCGCCCACGGGCGCGATATAGATGTACAGCACGCCCGCGCCCATGGCCGGCACGCGCAGCGGCCCGTGCCACGAGCCGCGCGCCGAAGCCTGCCCGGCGCGCAACCACTCGATGTCATCGCCCAGCAGCCGCATGACATCCGTGGACATCGAGGCTCGCTGCCCGCCAGCTCCACGGCGTTGAATCAGCCCCACCGGCCCGCGCCCCTCGCCGCCATCGAGCACGACCAGCGTGCTGGCGATGAACGGGTTGGCCCGCACCTGGTTGCTGAAGACCGTCCGGAGGAGATTCTCACCGGCAGAGCCCCGAACGGAGATCGCCGCAGCCGCGGCGTCGGCCGACTGCATCACCGTGGTCAGGCGCGCATCGATGAGATCGGCGCTCGTCCGAGCCCGATCGGTGACGATCTCAACCACCTG
>JAIEQQ010000227.1 GCA_019747615.1 Phycisphaerales bacterium | reverse complement strand
CAACTCCCACCGGGGCCACTTGGATCTTCGTGTGCGGCGCGAGCGACTTTGCCCGCCGTCGTCTACGACAGGCTCACGCCGCCAATGATGCACCATGCCCGCTGATCTGCCGCCGGGTTCGCCGCCAGCGATGCTCTGCGAATCCTGTGGCTACGACATCTCGGGGACCGCTGAGGATCAAGTCTGCCCAGAGTGCGGCGTGCCGGTGGCGTCGAGCCTGCCGGAGCGGCGCGATCTCGCGCCTCGCGGCCGCGGGTGGGCTGAGATCGCGCGAGAGGTCATTGTGTCGCCACGCGCCGCGATGAGAGCCGCGACGATCGGCGATCGACGCATCGCACGCTTTGGCGACACGGCGCGAGTCAGCGCCGCAATCGTCGTCACCATCGCGGCGTTCGCGCCGTTGCTCGGCTATGCCCAATCGAAGCAAGTGATGGAAGGGCTCCTGCTCGTCGTCGGAGGTCTTCTGCTCTTCGGCATCATCTACGTCCTCACGCTCATCGAATCCATCGGCATCCGCTTCTTCGGGCGTCAGCGCGACTGGCGAATCACGCGCGAGGTGTCCTGGACGGTGTGCAACCTCGCCAGCATCGGCTGGCTCGTCGGCGCGTGCGTCTCCGCGATCGGGTGCGTGTTTCTGCACCTGGGGTTGATGCAACAGATGCAGATCATCGACTCACGCCACCTGCCTGAGTTCGGGCTCATCGGGGCACTGGTCGTCATCGCTGGCGCCATCATCGGCCTCCTCTCCTTCGAGCTCCTCGTCTACCTCGGCGTCCGCCAGTGCCGATTCGCCAACCCGCCCGGCGTGCGCCGCTACAGTGCCGCAGGAGGTTCTTCTGGCTCTGTCCGAATCCAGCGTGCCGACAGCGAGCAATGAAATGCCTCCGGCCGATCCGGTGGGCGCGACGCCAGTCCAGCCGCCGCCGCCCTCTCTTCCGCCGAACCTCCACAACAACCGCGGCTCCTACAGCGAAGTCCTCGCCCACAAGCACTACCGCAACGTGCTCCTCGCCCAGTTCCTCTCCAACATCGGCACCTGGACCGAGATGTTCGCGATCCAGGTTTTCGTCGCCGATCGCACCGGCTCGCTGGCGGATCAGGGCATCCTCGGCGCGCTCAGTACCCTGCCGATCTTCGTCTTGGGGCTCCTCGGCGGCGTCGTCGCCGATCGCAGCGACCGGCGCAAGATGCTCATCATCACGCAGATCCTCGCCTCGGTCGTCGCGTTCGGCGTCGTCGCGGTCAGCCTGTTCAGATTTGACGAGGGCTCGCGCACGCCGATTTATTGGCTCTTCGCCTTGTCGGCGATCAACGGCATTGTCATGGCCTTCAACTTCCCGGCGTGGCAGGTGTTGACGCCGCGGCTGGTGCCGCGAGATCTTCTGACGCGAGCGATCGCGCTCAACGGTATTCAGTTCAACCTCGCCCGCGTGCTGGGGCCAGCGATGGCCGGCGCCGTGCTCGCGCAATGGGCGTCGCCTCCGCTGTTTGTGTTCAACGCGTTCTCATTCCTTCTCGTCGCCGCCGTCGTCGCAACGACGCCCAAGCCGCCGATCACCGTCCCCGACCCGCGCCCAGTGCTGGCACAGATCGCGTCGGCGTGG
This sequence comes from Phycisphaerales bacterium, assembly GCA_019747615.1. The sequence goes on along the minus strand of JAIEQQ010000227.1, from coordinate 3,542 downwards.
GAGTTCATCCGCCGCAGCCGCGGGCCCTGGGCCGTCTTCCTGGCCCAGGTGCTCATCAGCTTCCTCGCGGCCCCGATGGTGCGACTGCTCACCCTCTTCGTCATCGATGTCTACGGCATGAACAAGAAGACCGCCGAGACCTCCAGCGGCATCATGCTCGCGATCCAAGGCGTCGGCGCCGTGATCGGCGGGCTCGCCCTGCGCTACGTGCCCGCCTGGTACCCCAAGCACCACTTCATCCCGCTCTCGGTCGCCGCTCTCGGCGCCTCGATCACGCTCTTCGCCGCCACGACCTCGCTCTGGGCCGGCTACGGCGCGATGCTCATCGTCGGCTTCTTCTGGATCTGGTGCTTCAATCAATCGTGGGCCGCGATGCAGGTGCTCTCGCCGGACGAAGTCCGCGGCCGCGTGCTCTCACTGACCACCGTCGCGAGTTTCGGCGCGACCGGCGTCGGCGTCTTCCTCGCCGGGCTTCTCGGCGAAGGGCTGAAAGATTGGGCGAACATCACGCCCGGCCTTGCAACGCAGCTCACCGTCGCCGCTCTCGGTGTGCCGCTACTCATCGGCGGCGTCTTCATGCTCATGCACCGCACGCCAGAAGTCGACGGCATGACCCCCGCTCCGCCCGGCACACGCCCAAGCCGAAACCCGATCCGCGCCGCCCTCGCCGTCGAGCATTGGCCAAAGGAATAGCCAAGAGCACTCGTGAATCACGTGCCTTCGGACGCACATGGATGAGGGCGATGCAAGATCCACCCTCACCCGGTTCCTACCGGGGGAGGTGGCGAGTCCGCGAGCCGGAGGGGGCGCCGCTCCCGGCCTTGCGTGTGCTGCCCAGAATCGCCGAGGCTCGAAGCTGAGATGTTCGAGCGCGCCGCGTTGCCTTGGGAACGCGCCGCTTCGTCGGGCACCAGTGTCGCCGGTGATCCGTAGGCCTCACCCCCGCGCCAGCCCCAATATCGCGTGCGCCTTGACGATCGTCTCCCGCCACTCCGCCTCCGGCTCACTCTGCGCGACGATCCCCGCGCCCACCCACCAGCGTGCCATCGCCGACTGAAACGCCATCGCCGAGTCCGTCCGCGGCTCGCCGCTGATGCACGCCGTGCGGATCGCCACCGACAACGCCCCGTGGCCACAGTCCGACAGATATCCAATCGCCCCGCAATACGGCCCGCGCGGCCCAGACTCCAGCGAACGGATGATCTGCATCGCCCTGATCTTCGGCGCCCCAGTCACCGACCCAGGCGGAAAGATGGCGCGGACGATCTCCGCCAGCGACGCATCGGCCCGCAGTGAGCCCTCGATCGTCGAGGTCGCCTGAAGCACGCCCGCGCTCGGACGGCCATGACGTTCAATCTCCCGCAGCGACCGCACACGCACCGACCCCGGGTCGCACACGCGGCCAAGATCGTTCCGCATCAGGTCCACAATCATCGTCAGCTCCGCCCGGTCCTTGCCGCTCGCCAGCAGATCGTCCATCGCGCCCGATGAGTCCGCGTCCGACGCCCGAGTGCCCTTCATCGGCACCGTGCTGATCACCCGCTGGCCGCGGCCATCAGGCGCGGGCGTGATCGTCGCAAAGACCTCCGGCGACGCGCTCACCACACACCGCCGGCGCGCCGCGCCATCGCGCACGTCATCCGGCAGCGGCAGCAACGCACCCATCCGCGGGCGAGCTCCGTCGCAGAGCGCAGCGAACAGCGCGCGAGCATCGCCCTCAAACCCGAAGTCCAGCGCGTGCGCGAGGTTGACCTGATACGCATCGCCACGCCCGATGTGCTCCAGCACGCGTGCGACATTCCGCGTGTAGATGGCCCGGGCAGATTCCAGCACCTCGGGCGCGATCGGGCGCACGCGAAACGGAGGGGCCGCGAGCTCGGGGGCTGCCGATGCGGCGCGCCCCTGCCTGCCAGCGCCTCGCGCGATCGCTGCCAGCGCTCGACGCGCCATCGCATCACCCACGCACCACCACCGCGCGCGAAGATGATCAAACACCAGCGCCGCGTCGATGCGATACCAAAGCTGCGAAGGCCAATCGTCCCCCGCTCGGTCGTTAATGCCGCGATGGCTCTGGCCCGCCTCGCCCGCCCCGCCGCCAACCCGCCCCCGCTCCGCTCCCGCAACCCGCGGCTCAATCCACTCACCAAGCTCATACCCCATCATCCCAACAAACCCACCCACAAACGGCGGCATCTCGGGATCTGGGCGCCCCATCGCCTGCGTCGCCGCCTCACCCGGCCACGACGGCAACCCCTCCGCCCACGCATCAGCGCTCCCATCTCCGCCCGCTCCCGATCCGCTCGAGCTCGCCCACGCCGATCCAGGGCACTCCGCGATGATCGACCAGCGCGAGCGCTCGGGCCGCTCGTCGGCCGAGAGCAGCGCGAGCATCGGGCCAGATCCGGGCCAAAGTCGCAGCAGCTCTCCGGGCATCAGCCGATGGTCATCCACAACTTCGCACCGCCGTTGGAACACCCCGGAGTGTACTGCGATCAGCGGGCCGGGCCGAAAGCGTGCGGATTTCGAACCGACCACGCGCGCAAATGGCCCAAACCGCCCGGTTTCGGGCTCGGGCGCGCCCGGGCAGTCGAATTGCGGGGGTGAACGTCCTAGAATCGGTGTCGTACGCCGGCCGCGATGTTTCGCGAGCCCAATGGCCGGCGAATGTACCAAACGGAACACGATTGTTCGGCTCGCACCTCGAACTGAGAGGCCCCTTCCATGCCCAGCGCAACGCTGAAGTCGTCCGGCACCACCAACGGCAAGTACGTCATCACCGGCAAGGCCACGCCATCGAAGCTGCAAGCCCACAAAATGGTCTTCTTCTTCGGCCAGTCCAAAGTTGACGGCGACGCCACCATGAAGATGCTGCTGGGTGGCAAGGGTGCCAACCTCGCGGACATGTGCTCGATCGGTCTGCCGGTGCCCCCCGGCTTCACGATCACCACCGAGACCTGTGCCGCGTACTACCGCGCCGGCCAGCGTCTGCCGGTGGGCCTCATGAACGAGGTCCACAAGTACGTGAACATGCTGGAGAAGGAAACGGACAAGAAGTTCGGCTCCGCCGAGAACCCGCTGCTGGTCTCCGTGCGCTCCGGCGCCGCGGTCAGCATGCCCGGCATGATGGACACGATCCTCAACCTCGGCCTGACCGACCAGGCCGTCGAGGGTCTCGCCAAGCAGACGGGCAACCGCCGCTTCGCATATGACAGCTACCGCCGCCTGATCAACATGTTCGGCGACGTGGTCATGGGTGTTGACCATCACCTCTTCGAGCAGGCGTTCAAGGCCATCAAGTCCAAGTACAAGGCCGAGAGCGACACCGACGTCCCCGAGGCGGGCATCGTCGAGCTCTGCGAGGCGTACAAGGAAGTCTTCCGCCGCAAGGTCGGTGAGATGTTCCCGCAGAACCCGTTCAAGCAGCTCGAACTCGCGATCGAAGCTGTCTTCAAGTCCTGGAACGGCGATCGCGCCATCAGCTACCGCCGCATCCAGGGCATCCAGGGCCTCATCGGCACCGCCGTGAACGTGCAGTGCATGGT
>JAIEQQ010000190.1 GCA_019747615.1 Phycisphaerales bacterium | reverse complement strand
AGGTCAAACTCACGACGGGCACGCTGTTTTCTAAAATCCGGCCCCTGCCGGCGGGGCAGATCGCCTCCGGCGCCCGCTACCGGGTTCGAACCAAAACCACGGTCATGGGCGTGCGAGGAACCTCGTTTTTCGTGAAAGAGTCCCCCACCCGGCCGACTTTTTTCTGCGCCTGTTCGGGCACACTGAGCGTCGACTGGAAAGGCCACGAGACGACTTTCACGAGCCACCACCACGACACCCACAAGACTCTCGACGACGCCAAGACTTCGATGACTGACGCGCCCATGGGTACTGAGCATGGCGACTCGGACGACGCCGCGTTGCCCGGCGCGTCGGGCGTTGTGAAGACTCCCGACTCGCGCCGGCGCTGGCGGCGTGCGAAGCGGTCCATGTTGACCAGCAGTCCGAGGCATGCGCAGGTGAGAATCCAGCCGGTGCCGCCGCTGGACAGCAGCGGCAGCGCGATGCCCTTGGTGGGGGCCATGCCGGTGACGACCGCGAGGTTGATGACCGCCTGGACGCAGATGGTGGTGATGATGCCCACGCCGATGAGGGCCATCACCTTGCTGCGCTGGGCCATGATGACCATGAAGCCGGCCCAGATCATGGCGATGTAGAGTGTGATGACCAGCGCAGCCCCGGCAAGGCCGAGTTCCTCGCAGATGATGCCGAAGAGGAAGTCGGTGGTGTCCTCAGGCAGGTAGCCGAACTTGCTGAGTGAGAAGCCGAGCCCGCGCCCCCAGACCTGGCCATTGGCCACAGCGATCATCGACTGCACCTGGTGATAGCCGGCGCCCAACGGGTCGGCGTACGGATCAAGGAAGCTGGTGATGCGCGTGAGGCGATAGGGGTTGGCATGCACGGCGTAGGCGAACGCGCCCGCCGCGGGGGGGACGAAGAGCATGAACTGCCACCAGCGCGCGCCGCCGACGAGCAGCACGGTGCTGCCGACCAGGGCGATGAGCACGCCGGTGCCGAGGTCTTCGATCACAACGAACGCGGCGACAATGCCGATCGCCGCGAGCCCTGGCACCAGCCCGGTGAAGAACTTGCGGAGTCCTGAGCCCATCTTCCAGGCGTACCACGCGATGACGCCGATCAGCACCCACTTGGCGATCTCTGACGGCTGCACCGACAGGTCGCCGATGCCCGGCAGCTTCAGCCCCAGCCAGCGGTGAGAGCCGTTGATCTCGCGGCTCAGCCCCGGCACATACACCGACGCCATGACCGCCAGCAGGATCGCCACACACGCCCACATCGGCCAGAGCGACCAGCCGCCGAAGCTCCGCAGGGCCGGGAGTGAAACGGCCTGGTTCGGCTCGACGTCCAGCGTTTGCGCCGGCTTGGCGCCAAAGGGCATCCATCGCCCTGGCACGCCGGGGGTGAAGCGGAAGACCGGCAGCAGCGCCGTCATCGCCAGTGCGAGCATCGCCAGGCCCATGTAGATCGATGATCGCGACAGCAGGATGCTCTCGATGGTGACGGGCGTCCGCGCGTTGACGGTCATCCCCGCGGAGTTGACCATCACCACGCCCAGCGTAAGCAGGGCCATGGCGCAGATGACGATGACATGGCCCGGGCGGAGCATTGAACTCAGGGTATCGGCACGCACAGCCCGAAACCCTCAATCAGCGACAGAGGAAGACTCAATCGTCCTCGTCGTCGGAGCGGAGGCGCTTGTGAAGTGTGCCGGAACCGAGTTTGGCCGGGTCCTCGATATCGATGATCAGGGCCTCGCCGGTGCGGAGGATGATCGGCGCTGACGTCGCGCCGAGCAGGGCGCTGGCGGCGATTTCGAGCGTGGGGTTGTGCGCGACGATTGCGACGGCGCGGGGGGCGTGCTCGGCGGCGCGTTTGAAGAGGAGGGTGAGCAGCTCGTTGACGCCGTGCTTGGTGGAGAGGGCGTCATCGACTTCGAGGCCGAGGTTGAGCGTCTTGCCGAGGATGCGAGCGGTGTCCAGCGCGCGGACGACGGGGCTGGTGATCAGCACGCCGGGTTTCTTCTTGAGTTTGGCGATGGCCTCACCGAGCCAGGTGGCCTGACGGATGCCGCGGGGCTTGAGCGGGCGATCGTCGTCCCGCCCGGTGGGCGAGTCGCGTTCAGCTTTGGCGTGTCGAATCAGATACACACGCATGGTGGTGGATACGTCCTGTGTGGACTGATGGTTCGGGGTTTCTTGGTGGGCGAAACCCTGCCTCGTGCGCCACGACCGCCTCATGCCCCGGCGGGGCTTCAGGGCAGCGTGTTCGCGGTGCCGAGCGAGATGCCCTCGACGACGGCATCAAAGACGATGCGGTCTCGCACGAAGCCCTGCACGCGGCTGTTGAAACGCCGGTCGCTGGCCTTGATCTCGTCGGTGATGATGTAGAAGTTGTCGCCCGGGGCGACCTGGGATCGGAACGAGCAATCCGAAATGTGCGTGAAGCCGCAGAGCTTGGGCACGGCGTATCGCGAGTTATAGAGGAACACCGAGAGCTGGGCCCCGGCCTCGACCATCAAGACGCCCGGCAGCAGCGGCTTCTGCGGGAAATGGCCGCGAATCCAGAACTCGTCGTGGCGGACGCGCCAGACCGCGAGGCCCTTCTTCATATCGGCGGAGGTCCAGATGACCTCATCGAGCAACGCCATCTCGTGCCGATGTGGGTTTTGTTTGGCGATCAACTCGCGCGATGCGGCGTGCCCGGCGAAGTCCACGCCACTCAAATCGATGATCGTGTTCTTTGGAATCGTCATCACTGAAGAAAGACTCTGGGTCATCAACTTCGTCCATCGGAGCGTTGGCCGAACGGTGCGGGCGGCAGAGGCACGCCGACGTGGATTCGGCCTTCGGAATCCGAGGATATCAACACTTCAACTTTGGCGATGCCGGACGCCAGCGTCGCTCGGTGCGAGATGGTGCCACGCTGGAACCGACGTTTCAGGCCTTGGACTTCGCGTCGCCCTCGGCCTCTGCGCCGCCGGCTTCATCGGCCTCGGTCACGAGCAAGCTCTCGCGGACATCCTGTGCCGCGGCCTTGATTTCCTGCATTTTCTTGCGTGCGCGGACCTTGGCGGCCTTGTTGCCGCCGGCACCCTTCATGACGTCCACCTCGGCCTCGGAGATCAGTTGCTTCAGACGGTCAAATGCTTCCACGGGCTCTCCTTGGTGTCGGCGGCTCACAGTCTGTGAGCGTCAGCCGAGCGATGGGCAATACCCGAGAGTATATGACCCCCGGCCGACGGCGGGCAGAAACCGCGACGGAACGCCGAAATCGCGGGTGGGCGCGCTGGGGTGGCCGGTCTCAGCGGGCAACTTGTGGCAAGAGGCGCTCGATGATCTCCAGGGCATGGGCCAGGTGGCGCGGGTTGCCCTCGCGCTCGATCCATGCCGGGGCGCACGCCGCCATCAGGACGCGCCGGATGTTGGCGAGCTGGCCATAGTCGTCATCGCAGGCGAGGCCGAGCTCGCGCCGGAACGACGCGAGCTGGGAGAGCAGGCTCGGTGTCTGCGAATCGCCGGATTGGCGATTGTCGTGCTTGTGTTTGCGATCAGCACGCCCTGCGGGCTGGTGGAGGTGGTCGGCGTGGTGGCTGAAGGCGTGGCGCTCGCCGAACTGCTTGCCCCGCCAGCCCTCGTTGTGCTGCGGCAGGCGAGATTCATGCGTGGCGTCCGGCGTGCCGTTCTGCGGAGGGTCGTCGGACGAGGCCGGGGGATCCGCGGGCGCGGTGCGCTGTGACTGGGCAATCGAGCGCGACCAGGTGACTCGTTCGAGATAGAGCGCGTCTTCGAGCCAGTGGCCGGGATGGACGAGGGCCAGGTCGATGAGGCAGATGGAGCCGTCGGCTCGCCGGAGGGCGTTGCCGCCGTGGAGGTCGCCGTGACACCAAGCGTTGATGGTGCGGCTGTTCCATCGTTTGACGAGCGTGGGCAGAGCGCGTGCGACATCGCGGAGCGCGTGCGCCCAGACCTGAGCGCCAGCGATGACGCCAAGCTTGGCGACCTGGCGGCTCTTGTCGATGAGGCGATCAAACGGGAACTCCGTTGCCGGACCGACGACCGGCGCGTGGGCCTCGCACCGGGCCTGCACAGCGGCGCAGGCCTGGAGCATCTGGCGGATGGTCGCGGGCGAGAGATCGTGACCGACAGGCGCGCCGGGGATGCGTTCGATGACGAGCCAGGAGAGATCGTTGCTTGCCAGTTCATCGCCCCGGACGAGCACGCGGGGGGTGGGTGCCAGCGGGTCGTCTGAGAGCGCGCAGGTCCACCGCATCTCGGTGGGCCCGACGGGGAGCTTGATCACCACGGGCAAGGGCGATGAGAGTGAAGCCGAGCGAAGCGTGGAGAAGCCGGTGGAGCCGCCGCCACGCTGCCAATCGGAGCGGAACCATTCGATCTGGTCGAGTGTGAAGCCTTGATCGGCGCAGGCCCGGGCGACGGCGTCGCCGAGCATGGGGCCAAGAGATGAACCGTGTGCGGGGAGGGCAGCGCTGGCGTGAGTCGCCGAGCGGTCGTCGCGCTTCCCGAGTGGGTCAGCCATTCGCTGAGAGGAACGTACCGCGCCGCGGGGCGTTTGTCGAGTGCCATTGCGTGGCGAGCTACGAGAAAGCTGCGTTCGCGTCTGGCGTGCTCGGGCCGAGTGCGACCATGAGCCGAATAAGGTCTTCGGGTGAACAGTTCTCGGGCCTCAGGGCCGGATCGATCCCTGGCGGAAACGGCACGTCGCGCCCGAGGATCGCGCCCAGTTGCTTGCGGCGTTTGGAGAAGAGCGTGTGGCAGAATGAGGCAAGGCGACCGAGGTCCGGCGTCAGCGGCGTCTGGCGGCGCGTGAGCAACACCATCGCGCTGGTGATCTCCGGGCGTGGCCAGAAGCACTCGGGCGGGAGCTTTGCGACGGGCTCGATGTGAGCGCCGGCTTGGGCGACGACGCCGAGAAGGCCGTAGTCCTTTGAACCCGCCGGCGCGCCGAGGCGTTGGGCCACCTCGCGCTGGATCGTTACCGCCATGTGCGAGCAGCCGGGGTGCTCGATGAGCAGGTTCAGCATCAGCGGCGTCGCGGCTTGATACGGCAGATTCGCGATGAGCTTGAACGCCGGCGGTGCGCCGGCGCTCGCGACGTCCAACGCTCGCACGACATCGGTGTTC
>JAIEQQ010000570.1 GCA_019747615.1 Phycisphaerales bacterium | reverse complement strand
GGACGGTGGCCCCGACGGGCGAGCGTGCGACTTTGGTGATGATGCGACCGCCGACGCCGCGGGCGCCGTCGGGGATGACACCTTGAACCATGAGCAGGGCCAGGGCAATGGGCAGGTCGTAGATGGGGCCTTCTTTGCGGAGGTCGGCTGGCGCGAGGTTGACCAAGACCTTGCCACGCGGGAAGACGTAGCCACTATTGGTGAGCGCGGCCTTGACGCGCTCGACCGACTCCTTGACCGACGCATCGGGCAAGCCGACGACGAGCGAGCGAATCGCGTCCTGGGTCACCGTGTCGTCAAAGTCGACCTCGACCTCGCACGCCAGGGCGTCGATACCTTGGAGCAAATACGATGACAGGCGTGCGAGCATGGGCAACAGTGTACCAAACACGGCCCGAAAGCAAGCCTGGAAATCTGGCGAAAATCGATGATTTTGTCGGTGCGACCGGGGGCGACTGGGTCGCACCGCAGGCGGCGTGGCGCGGCCGTCTTCGCGGGCGGATCATCGCGAGGGCGACTTCATCGCCATCGCCGGTAGAGTTTCGGCGACACGCGAGTTTGACGCCCGCTCACGCCCGCTCGGGCCTCAGCAGCGTCGCGACCAGGTGGAGCGTCTCGCTGCAGGACGTGCGTTGATCGACGGGGATCGTCGACATCGTGTCGCGAAACCAGCGATCAACGTCCGGCATGGTCTTGTCGAAGTGCGTCTTGCCAGCGGGGGTGATCGCGAGCGTGTTCTCGCGCCGGTCGTCGGCGCGTTTGACGCGTTCGACCAAGCCGCGCTCGCTGAGGCGATCAACGAGTTGAACGATGTTGCCCTTGGTGACGCCCAGTGACGCGGCGAGGGACTGCTGATTCATCGGCCCGTCGCGAACGAGGGCGATGAGCGCGCGGGCCTCGCTCACGGAGAGCTCGTGTGGCGCCAGCAGCTCCGCGAGGCGGGAGTTGACGGAGCGCGCTGCGTAGAGAATCTGGCCTGGGAGACTCTCTGCCCAGTTGAACGGCTCGATGCCGCCAGAAACGTTGTGCGAGAGAGTCTTCGGAATGAATCCGGTAGTCTCCACGTTGATGACCTCTTTTGCCGATCAGGATGATGAAGGTAACGGAATCCAACGCTTTGGAGTAAGGGGGCGAGCATAGAAAGCGAACACTGACCGCGTCGACTCACGAACCTCGTCTGAGATACAGCGGGCCGATGCTCGGCGCGAAACGACCGATTTCAGAAAACCACGCGCCAAACCGTCGATTGCTAAACCGACAAAACCTTTGCGCGCAAGAGCATTTTTTTCGCGAGCCTGCCGGAGGCCTCGCGTTGGCGCTTGAGAACTGAGAGCTCGCGAGCGTGACGAGCGCTTGAAGCGCTCGCTCGGTGTGAACGCCCGCTGAACGCTGCGAGAGGCCGCGCGTGAACGTTCGCGCCACCGGTGATCAGGGCGCGACACATCGCACACCGACGTAGGCCTCGCACTCAGCGAGACCGACGCGTGTTCGCTCAAAGTTGTACGCCGAAGAGACGATTAGAGATCGTGCATCCGCACAAGGACGCGCGATCGTGACCCAGGCGACCCGACCGACGGTGACGTCGAAAAGGCGGAGGCACATGTGAAACTGGAGCCTCATCCAGCGCGGGCTACTCGTCTTTCGCGGTGCCCTCGCGACGCATCTTAGGCATCGCGGTGACGACCTTGTCGATGAGCCCGTATTCGACCATTTCCTTTTCGTCGAGCCACTTGTTGCGGTCGCAGTCGTTCTTGATCTGCTCGACGCTCTTGCCGGTGGCCTGATGGTAGATCTCGTAGAGGCGATCGCGGATGCGGAGCATCTCGCGGGCCTCGATCTCCAGGTCGGTGGCCTGGCCTTCCATCATTCCGCCGATCAGCGGCTGGTGCATGAGGTTGCGCGAGTTGGGGAGGCTGAACCGCTTGCCCTTGGTGCCGCTGGTGGCGATGAGGCTGCCCATGCTCGCGGCCTGCCCGATGATGTACGTGCAGACATCGCAGGGGATGAAGCGCATCGTGTCGATGATGCCCAGGCCGGAGCTGACGCTGCCGCCGGGGGAGTTGACGTAGAGGTGGATGTCGCTCTTGGCGTCCTCGTTGGCCAGGAACAGGAGCTGGGCGACGACGAGGGAGGCGATGTCGTCATCGATGGGCGCGCCCAGGAAGATGATGCGGTCCTTGAGGAGGCGCGAGAAGATGTCGTAGGCGCGCTCGCCGCGCCCGGAGTTTTCGATGACGATCGGGACGAGGGTGGACATGGTGTGCCTCAGTGTTGAGCGAGGGAGCCCTGAGCGCAAGCTCAGGCATTAGGTCAGAAAGCGGGGTACGCAGAGGACGCAGGGGGAAGGGATCGAGGGATCGTGGGCCGACGCCGCGATGCGACGCTCGGGCACCGTCAACTACTTCTTCTTCAGGGCGGTGGGGGCGATGACCTCGTCCACGAGGCCGTACTTCTTGGCTTCCTCGGCGGAGAAATACTTGTCGCGCTCGCTGTCCTTGCGGACGACGTCTTCGGGCTGGCCGGTGTGGCTGGAGATGATGCGGATGAGTTCGTTCTTGCTCTTGATGATCTGCTCGGCCTGGATGCGGATGTCCTCGGCCTGCCCGCCGATGCCGCCGAAGGGCTGGTGGATCATGACCTTGGCGTGCGGCAGAATGTACCGCTTGCCCGGTGCACCTGCGGTCAGCAGCAGCGCGGCCCCGCTGTAGGCCCGGCCGATGCAATACGTATTGATGGTCGAGGTCAGGAAGCCCATCGTGTCATAGATGGCCAGCGTGTCGTCAACGACGCCGCCGGGCGAGTTGATGTAGAAGTGGATGTCCTGACCCTTCTTCTGATTCTCGAGGTAGAGCATCTGCATGGTGACGCGTGCTGCGGAGCCGGGGCTGATCTCCCCGATCAGGAAGACCACGCGGTTCTCAAGCAGCAACTCATCGATCGTCATCTCTCGAGTGCGCTGATAGGCAATGCTCACGGTCGGTCCTTCCTGCGTTGCGCCCGCCGGAAGATCCGCGGCGGGCAGTGACTCTCGACATTCTCGGGCCTGGCGCGTGCCGAATCCTCGGGCGCGGTCTGTCTTTATCGGCAACTGACGTGCCGGGGTCCACGATCGGGCAATGAACTTGGAACTTCGCCCCACAGGCTGATGATTCGAGCGAGCTCCGTGTTTACCCTCGGATCGCCATCTGCCGAACTGGCAGCGACCACGCACGCCTCGCGAACTGCGGCAGCCGAGCCGGCCCGCTCGCCCGATCTGTTTCACTCTCGTACGCTGTGACCGCGCTTTGCCACTGGTGCATGTGTGATCGCTCACGCTGCGGGCGGGCCGCCGCCGCTGATCAACGCTCCCGCACTGTCCACCGCTCCCCGGAGACCAAACCATGCTCGGGCGCAGGCCTTGGCGAGATGAACTCGCGATTATCGATCGCACGATGAAGGCCATCAGCAGCGTCACAGACCCTGAGAAGCTGGTCGAGACGTACTGGCGCGGCATCGGCGAACTGCTGCCTTTCAAGCACTTCGTCTCGGTCTCCCGGCGCGGCGAGACCCCGCCGAACTACCTGGTCACCCGCTCTTCGCGATTCAAGGTGGAATACAACCCGTGGACTGAGCGCAGTCGATTGCCGCGTTTGCAGGGCGGAATCCTCGGCGAGGTGGCGTTTGCCGAGGGGCCGGTGATTATCGAAGATCTCCCAAGCCGCTTACGCCCGGATGACCCGGGGCACTTCTACCTTGAAGGGTTCAAGACGCTGGCCGCGATGCCGCAGTACGACGATGGGGTTGGATTGAATGTCACCATGCTGCTGCTAACGCCGGAAGAGGACATCGACCTAGCGGTCCTGCCCTTGCTGCACTGGCAGACCGGGCTCTTCGGGCGTGGCACGCAGAACCTTGTGCTGCGGAATCAACTGGACACGGCGCTCTCGACGCTGCATGCGGAGCTCAACGTCGTTGGCGAGATCCAGCGATCACTGCTGCCGGCGGAGACGCCGCGGATCGCGGGATTTGACGTCGCGGCGTTTTACCACACCAGCGCCCGCGCCGGCGGTGACTACTACGACTTCTTCGAGCTGCCCGGCGGCCGCTGGGGGATCTTGATCGTCGATGTCTCCGGGCACGGCACGCCCGCTGCGGTCCTGATGGCCATCATCCGCGCGATCGCCCACACCCAGCCGGAGGCTCAGGCATCGCCCAGCGACCTCCTGCGGTTTCTCAACGCGCAGCTCGTGCGGTCGTACGCGTTCAAGGGCAGCTTCGCGACAGCGATGTACGCGGTGCTGGACCCTGCAACGCGGACGCTGACGTTCGCCAGCGCCGGACACAACCCGGCGCGACTGCTGCGAGAGCAGTGTGTGACCCCGCTGGAGGCCGATGCCGACCTGCCCTTGGGGATTATCGCAGACCAGACGTACGCAACATCCACCATCGGACTCAAGCAAGGCGACCATCTGGCGTTCTATACCGACGGCATCACCGAGGCCATGACCGCGCCGGATGTGAACGGAGCACGGGACATGTTCGGGACGGATCGGCTGGATCGCGCGATCGCTCGGTGCGCCGGCCAGTCCGCGAGCGAGTGTGTGCAGAGTGTTCGGCACGCCGTCAATGAGTTTGCCGGCGGCACCCCAGCGCTGGATGACCAGACGCTGCTCATCCTGCGTTGCCTCTGAAGGGATTGGGCCGGCGCCCGCGCAACAGAGGGATCAAACCGCCCGTCGCGGCCTTCGGCTTACGCTTGGGCCATGTCGATCAGCTCCTCGCGTCTTTCCTGCGGCATCCCACTCATCATCGAGCGCATGCCCTCGGCCAAGTCCGGCGCGATCGCGTGGCTCCTGCCCGTCGGTGCATCGCACGACCCGCTGGATCGCCAGGGGCTGGCGACGATGCTGAGCGAGCTGATCTTCCGCGGCGCAGGCTCGCTGGATTCTCGCGCTCAGGCCGACGCGATGGATTCGATCGGCCTCAGCCGCAGCTCGTCCACCGGCATGATCTACCTGCGGCTGGCGGCGACGTGCATCGGGCGGGACTTGGGCAAGGCGCTTGCGTTGTTGACGGACATCGTGAGGCGGCCGCGGTTTGATGACGCGTCGATCGAGCCGACGCGCGAGCTGGC
>JAIEQQ010000093.1 GCA_019747615.1 Phycisphaerales bacterium | reverse complement strand
GGTTCGTGGCGCCGGGCGGAATCTGACCCTTGGCAGCCAGGGCTTCCCGCTCCGCACGCTCTCGCGCGAGCTGTGATCTCACGTCGACGTAGACATAGACCGACAGCGCCACCGCGGCGGCAAACAGCACCGCGAACGCCCACAGGATGATTCGACCGCGTCGCATGGTGCAGCATATGCCGCGCTGACGGGTGGTCCGATGCTCGGGTCGGATCGGCGTTCGCTTGGGGTTCCTCGGGTCGTGCGCCACGGCGGCGAAATCGGCTATCCTTCCACCCGTGTCGGCAGGAACGCCCGTCCAACCCGTTGCAACTTCGCCAAGCACCGGCGATGCCCCCGCCCCAGCGTCGTCGTGCGCCGTGGGGCAGGGGGTGGGGGTGGGGACTGTGGACACTTCGGTCGCGGTCTTCAAGCCCGGCCCGGCCCACCTGCGCAAGCGGCGCTTCATGGACAAGGTCGAGGACTATGTCGCTCGCCTGACCAGCCGCAGCACATTCTGGCACCGCATCGCGAGCCTCATCTGGCTGCCGTACGCCTTCCGCAGCGGCATCAAGATCAAGAAGGTTGACGGCAACACCTTCTCGGCAGTCCTGCCGTTCCGGCGCTTCAACCGCAACTGGTACAACGCCATGGCAGGCGCCAGCCTCCTGGCCAACAGCGAGATCGCCGGCGGCATGTACATCTACGGCTACTGCGGCGGTGATTACACCGTCGTCTGCAAACGCCTGGAGTACAAGTTTCTGCGCCCCTGTTTCGGCCCGGCGATCTATCGCGTGACACCGATCCAGAGCCTCGATGAGTGCCTCCGCACGGGGCACGAGTTCAACTTCGACATCGAGATGGACATCGTCCAGCAACTGCCAACGCGAGGACTTCGGAAAGAGCTCCGCGTCGGCAAGTGCATGGCGACGTTCCACATCACGCCCAAGGCTCTGCACGAGGCCCGGGCCGAGCGACGCGAATCCGCCGCGGCGAAGGTGAAGTAGCAACCGCACCGGCTTCACGCGACCTTCAACCAAAATCCCCGGCCTTGACGCGTGACCCAGCAACAGTCTCCTCGCGCGACCGCTATCCTCGGCCCATGAACGATCCGACGAGCACTTCGCCAATCTACCCCGCGTCCTCCGCCTCGGCCAATCTCCAACGCCTGGGTTTCACGCTCCCCACGCCCGCCAAGCCCGTCGCGGCGTACGTCCCGACGCGGCGCATCGGCAACCTCGTGTATGTCGCCGGGCAGATCCCTTTCGTTGACGGCAAGCTCCTGGCCACCGGCATCGTCGGCCAGGGTGTGGGGGGGGTGGGGAGCGTGAGTATCGAGCTTGCGATCCAGTGTGCCCAGCGCTGCGCGCTGAACGCGCTGGCGGCCGTCGCAGCGGAGCTCGGTTCCATCGATCGCGTCAAGAGTGTTGTTCGCCTCGGCGTCTTCGTCGCGTGCGGGCCGGAGTTTACAGATCACCCGAAGGTCGCCAACGGTGCCAGCGAGCTCATGGTCCAAGTCTTCGGCGACGCCGGCCGGCACGCCCGCGCCGCCGTCGGCAGCAGTTCCCTGCCACTTGGCGCGCCCGTCGAGGTCGAGTGCGTGTTCGAAGCGATGGACGTTTAAGCGGGGGCGTTCGATACACCGAATCTGTCTGGAGACGTCGCGATGGGCCCTTGGCTGGCCGAACATCCGAGCGCTGGAGCCATCGTCCTGCTGGCGATTTGCATCGCCGCGGGGCTTGCGCTCGGGCACGTCCGCGTGCGCGGCGTCGGGCTCGGCGTCGCCGGAGTGCTGCTGGTCGGACTGGGGCTCTCGGCCGGCGGCGTGATCGTCGACGCCAACGTGCTCAAGTTCGCACGCGATCTCGGGCTCGTCCTCTTCGTATTCTGCGTGGGTCTTCAGATCGGGCCAGGGTTCTTCGTCTCCCTCAAACGCGCAGGACTCGGGTTGAACATCATCGCCGCCGGCATTGTTCTGCTCGGAGCGGGGATCATGCTGGCGATCATCAAGCTGGGCCTTCTCAATCTTCAGGACGGGCTCGGGGTGCTCGCGGGCGCGACAACGAACACGCCAAGCCTCGCCGCGGGCCAGGCGGCGATGGCCGAACGCGGGCTTGATCCGGGCGCGTCCACCGCTGGCTATGCGCTCGCGTACCCGCTCGGCGTCCTGGGCACGATCGGTGTCATGATCGCAAGCGCCCGGCTCGCCCGAGTCCTGCCGTCCTTGCAGCCGCCGATCCAGTCGTCGCCTGCTCCCGCAGAATCAGTCGGTCACGCCACCATCGAGGTCTCGAACCCAAGCGTCGCCGGCATCGAGCTGCGACGACTCGGCATCATCCATTCGCTCGGCGTCGTGCTCACCAGGCATCTCAGTGGCCAGCACGTCAGCGTGCCCACCGGCGAGACCCGCCTTCAACTCGGCGATCTGGTGCTCGCCGTCGGCGGCCGCGCTGAGATTGACCAGCTCATCATCCTGCTCGGTCGCGCCAGCGAGACGGACCTGCGAATGCACTCCGGGCAGGTCGCGGCACAGAAGTTCGTCGTCACGCGAAGCGAAGTCGTCGGCCAATCGATGCTGGAGCTCGATCTGGTGCGCCGATTCGGCGTCCAGATTTCGCGTGTCGAACGCGCCGGCGTCGAGATGGCCGCGCGGGGCGAGTTGGTCGTTCAGTTTGGCGACGTGCTGACAGCGGTGGGGCCCGAAGATGCACTGCCACGGGTGCGGGCGCTTGTTGGAAACTCGCAACGCGCTCTCAACCAGCCCCACCTGATCCCCATGTTCCTGGGCATCTGCTGCGGCGTACTCATCGGGTCGATTCCGATCCCGCTCCCCGGCCTGTCGACGCCGATCAAGCTCGGCCTCGCGGCTGGGCCGATGCTCGTGGCCTTGCTCTTCGCGCGAGTTGGGCGACTCGGCCCGATGATCTGTTCGATGCCCGCGCCGGCGAACGCCGCGATCCGCGAAACGGGGATCGCTCTCTTCATGGCGTCAGTGGGGCTGCTCTCCGGCGGCGCGATGCTCGAGGCCATCCACGGCACCGCGGTTCTGACGTGGCTCGCGTGCGCTTTGGCGGTGGTCCTCCTGCCGTTGCTCGTGGGGGCCGTCGTCGCCCGAGTGTGGCTGAACTTGGACGGGCCGTCGACGATGGGCCTTCTGGCCGGGAGCATGACCGACCCTCCAGCGTTGTCTCTGGCGGGCGAACTGAGCCGCAACGATGCTCCGGCGTTGACCTACACCGCCGTGTACCCCCTGGCGATGGTGCTCCGAATCGCGGCGATGCAGGTGATCGTGACAATCGTGCTTGGGTGAACGAAATCTCGCGCAAACGCTTCATAATCGCGGCAAATCGGCGGGTTTTCGTTGTAAATCTGAGCTGACCAGCCAACTTTGCACGACTTCGTGTTTCATTAACAGACTCTTCACACTCGCAATCGCGTCCGGGCTCACCATGCGGCGAAGACTTGGTACATGCGGATGATCCGCATGCAACCCTCACAGGAGTCTCGCATGAAGTCAACGTTGGCATTCGCCGTTCTCGCCATGTCCGCAACGGCCTTCGCGGCCCCGTCCAAGGTCGCTGTTGATTCGGCTCTGCCGAAGTACACGCCGGTCGAGGGCGTGTCGGGCACGATCAAGTCGGTCGGCTCCGACAGCATGAACAACATGATGACCCACTGGGCCGAGGACTTCAAGAAGTTCTACCCCAGCACCAAGATCGAGATCGAGGGCAAGGGCTCCAGCACCGCGCCACCAGCGCTGACCGAGGGCATCGCTCAGTTCGGCCCGATGAGCCGCGACATGAAGAAGAGCGAGATCGACACCTTCGAGAAGAAGTTCGGCTACAAGCCGGTCGGCCTGCCGACCGCCGTTGACGCCCTCGCGGTGTTCGTCAACAAGGATTGTCCGCTCGAAGAGATCAGCTTTGAGCAGATCCAGGCTGTGTTCTCCGTTGACGGCAAGGAAATGACCTGGGGCGACCTGGGCGTCAAGGACGCCGCGTGGGCCAGCCAGCCCGTGCAGCTCTACGGCCGCAACAGCTCGTCGGGCACCTACGGCTTCTTCAAGGAGCACGCGCTCTCGAAGAAGGACTTCAAGACCACCGTCAAGGAGCAGCCGGGCTCCAGCGCCGTGATCCAGGCGATCGCGACCGACAAGTTCGGCATGGGCTACTCGGGCCTGGGCTACAAGACCGCCGACGTCAAGGCTGTGAAGGTCAAGAAGACCGCCAAGGACAAGGCCGTCGCCGCTGAGGCCGAGTTCGCCTACGACGGCAGCTACCCGCTGGCCCGTTACCTGTACTGCTACGTCAACTACAAGCCGGGCACCCAGCTTGAGCCCCTCCGCGCTGAGTTCGTCAAGATGATCTACACCCAGTCGGGCCAGGAAGGCGTCGTCAAGGACGGCTACTTCCCGATCAAGGCCGACGCCGCTCGCACGGCGCTCAAGTCTGTCGGTCTCGAAGCCAAGTTCTGATTCAATCCCGCCAGTCGCGGCGAACGCTCCGACCGGCGGTAAAGCATCATCCCTGAGTTCCCATCGGGATCGGCCCGACAAACCAAGATGGTGTGAAATCACTCAACGGCCCGGCGAAGGCGAGAACCTTCGCCGGGCCTTCTGGTAAAGTCTCGCGCGAGATCCCTCTCACCCGCACTCCCCGCATGACGACACCAGCCTCTCCAATTCCGCCCTCCGGCCCCGCCCAATCTCGGCCCGCGCCGGGAACGCCCGCGCCGAACTTTCGTCGCGTCACCAAATCGCGTGTTCGCACCGTGGACTCGGCGATGCGGATCATCGTGACCGTCGGCGGCATCGGTGTGATTGTCTGTGTGCTGGGGATCATGCTGTACTTGGCGTGGAACGTCGCGCCGCTGTTCAAGACCGGCACCGCTTCGTACGTCACCAAGCGACAACTCTCGCTCAACGGCCTGCCCATCGCCCTCGGCGTTGACGAGTACCGAGGCGTCGCCAGCGTGCTCACCAGCGACGGCATGCTCACCAGCGTGACGCTCGATGACGATCTGACGACCGTCGCCGGTTCGTCAGCGCCGGGCGCAAATCAGCCCCAAGCGACTTCGGCACAGACCGGCACCGGCGCGTCGTTCACCGTCTCTCGTG
>JAIEQQ010000625.1 GCA_019747615.1 Phycisphaerales bacterium | reverse complement strand
AACGGCGTAACCTAACCAAGCTGCTGGAATCCACCGCCGTCTTCCGCTCCGGCGGCAACAAGGTGACCACGCAGCGCCGCGACGCCGCGGGTCGGAACATCATGCCCGTGAACAAGTCGTACATCCAGTCTCGCACCGGCGACACCACGCCCGCGATGGAGACGCAGGATGGTGGCGCCGCCACCAGCGCCGCGACCATGGCCCAGTGGTACCGCGACGTGCCGGGCACCAACGCCTCGACGATGGTTCCCATCACCCTGCGCCGCCAGAGCGGCTCGAAGATCTACTCGTTCGATGATAAGAACGACGCCACCTATCAATCACGCGGCGGCTTCTTCCCGGTCGATGGCCAGTTGTTCGGCAACTCCCGCAACGGCGCGAAGAACTTCCACTTCTCCTACGAGCTGTCCACGAAGTTCACCTACCGCAAGAATGGCGGTCAGGTCTTCACCTTCACCGGCGACGATGACGTGTTCGTCTTCATCGGTGGCAAGCTGGTCATCGACCTGGGCGGCGTCCACGGCGCCATCTCCCAGACGATCGACCTGGACCGCCTGACCCACCTGGTCGATGGCAACGAGTACGACCTGAAGCTGTTCTTCACCGAGCGTCATCGCACCCAGTCGAACATGCGCATCGACACCACCCTGGAGCTGCGTCCGGCGACGCTGCCCGCAGTGAGCGCGCTGGCTGACTGAGCCACGCTCTGCCCCCGTGCCCCCCCGGCTCAGCTCACCTCAGCCGAGCAACCCTGTCAGCGAGGCCCGCGGCACACGCCGCGGGCCTTGTTGCTTTTGATTTGGTGACGTTTGACTAAGCGTGGCCCGCCTCTCCGAGGCGAGTCTCGCAGACTTCGACATCTTCAAGGCCTTCGACGCGAACGCGAGCCCAATCACCGCCAATATCGCCGCCCGTGCAGCGGTTGCTCGGGCAGGAAGATGAGAAACGTGTTCTGCGAGCCGACGTAGATGCGGCGCTGGCGCTCGAGCGAGGGCCGCTCGGGCGTGGGCCATTGCGATGTGGCGAGCTGCACGCCGCTGCCGCTGGGGCTGGTGCGAGCGTCGTTGCGGGCGTACTCGGCGAAGGCGCTGGGATCGACGCCGTCCAGGGAGCGCTCGGTGGCGTCAGGTAGGAACGCGAGCGCGTCGCGTGGTGCGAGCTCGGCACGCAGGCCGGCGGGCGCTCCGGGAGTCCAATCGGCCTCGGCATTGGCGGCGATGCCGCGAGGTGCCTCAACCCGCGGCACCTGCACGGAGCAACCCGCCAGCATGACGCCGCTGAGGACGATGCCGCAGAGCGCCACACGCCCGAGAAGTCGCGGGTGTGTGCGGATGTTGACGGCTGTGCGTTGCGTGCGGGCAACATGCCCGCGTCTGGCAACACCGGTGGCTGGGTTTGATCTCTCTGGCATGGTCTCACACTCCTCGATCAAGTCACGGCAACGGCCGTGCCCCGACCGGGCGATCTCTCTTGGCTGGCGAGCGGCGGAGCGGGGCGGGTGGGGGGGTGCGGGGGCACGCGCGAAGTGCGTGGCGGACCCGACGCGGATGCGTGTCTGTACGCCCCCGGCGGGCGGTTGAGGTCCGAGATCGCGGAGTTGGCGGCGGAACAGTGGGAAACGCGAACAATTCCCTATCCACACTCGCGCCTAAACTCACTGTTCAGCATTTCACCGCCCGCGGCTGGCCACAGGCACCCGCGAGCCCGGTTCTCGTCACTCTTCCCGCCTCCCGGAGCGCTGTTCGATGCTCGACTCACTGCCGACTCACCTCGCCTCGCTTCAGCCCATGCCGACGCTGGGCTTCGCCACCATCACGAGCATCATGTTCGTGCTCTTCCTCGCGGCGTGCTTTCTGCTCATGCTCACCGTCATGATTCAGAAGCCGCAAGGCGGCGGCTTGGCCGGTGCGTTCGGCTCCGGCGCCGGCTCGGGGCAGACGGCCTTCGGCACGCGCACGGGCGATGCGCTGACGTGGGCGACGATTGGCATGTTCGTGTTCTACCTTTTGACGGCGATCGGCCTGAACTACGCCGCGCGGCCCGAAGCGGCACTGGCACCGGGCGCAAAGGTCGAATCAACCACTCCGGCCGGCGCCACGGCGCCGGCAGATGCGACCACCCCCGCCGGCACCACGCCCGCGGCACCCGGCAACGTCACGGTCACGCCCGTGACACCGCCGGCCGCGACGACTACGCCTGCGCCAACTCCGGCCCCGACCCCGGCACCCGCCGCCCCGACGACGACGCCTGCGCCCGAAGCGCCCGCGACAACCCCGGCAACCCCGCCGGCACCCGCACCTGCTCCGACTCCCGCACCCGCTCCGACGCCGACTCCGAATCCCTGATCGCGAATCGCGTTCGGCGCGTCATGTTTGAAACTCATCTCCGCACAGGAGCCATCCTTGATCCGATCGATGACGGGCTATGGCGAGGCGAGCAGCGAATCCGGCAGCGCCCACCACTTTCTTGAGCTGCGCTCGCTGAACAACCGCTATTTCAAGGCCACGATCCGGCTGCCCGATGAGTTTCAGGGCCTGGAGGCCGAGCTTGAGGCAGAGCTGCGCAAGCGGCTGTCGCGTGGGAGTGTGACGCTGGTGGCGCGGGCGAGCGATAGCTCGGCGCACGCCGCGTTCGGGATTAATCACGCGGCTCTGGAGAACTACATCCGCCAGCTCAAGAACACGCCGCAGGTGGCCAGCGGTGAGGTTCGGATCGATCTTGGTCCATTGCTCGGTCTGCCGGGCGTGATGGTGCCGCCGGCGGATGAGGAGGCGCGGCTCGAGATCGCGCGCACCGCGTTCATGGCGCTGCTGGATCGTGCGTGCGTGTCGCTCATCGCGATGCGTAACCGCGAGGGCGCGGCTCTGGTTGAGGATCTTCTGGCCCAGCGCGATGTGATCGAGACACACCTCCGCACGGTCTCGGATCGAGCGCCGCAGGTCGTTGAGGATTACGAGCTGCGACTCAAGAGCCGCATCGAGCTCATGCTCAAGGACGCGAACCTGCGCATCGATCCGCCGGATCTCATCAAGGAGATCGCGGTCTATGCCGAGCGCTCGGATATCAGCGAAGAGATCCAGCGCCTCGGTGAGCACATCAAGCAGTTCACCGAGCTCGTCACCGCCAGCGGCGGCAAGCCGGTTGGCCGCACGCTCGACTTCCTCGCCCAAGAAATGCTGCGAGAGGCCAACACGATGGCCAGCAAGTCCGCCGACTCGCTCATCAGCCGGAGCGTCGTCGAGATCAAGGGCGCGATCGACCGCATCAAGGAACAGGTTCAGAATGTGGAGTGATGGGGGGGAGGGGAAGTGGCAGAGTGGCGAAGTGGCAGAGTGGCAGAGTGAAAACGCAAAGCAGCAAAGCTCAAAGCAGCAAGTTGAGGCGAGCGTTGGCGGTGAGTTGATCGGAGGCGGGGGTCGGCGTTTCCACGATTGCCGATTGCCGATTGCCGATTTCCGATTGCCGATTGCCGATTCCCGTCCCACCCCGAATCCCGATTGCCGTCCCTCGCCAGTACACTGCCCGCATGCGAACCCTGATTCTTCTGGCGATCTGCGTGGGCGTGTCGATGCTGGCCGCGTGTGCGCGAAGCGCGTCGTACGAGGATCATCACGCAGAGCCGCGCCCGCAACCCAAGCTCTCAACCCAGACCGGTCCGCTGCGCATCGGCGTCGCAGGGCTGGTGCACGGGCACGTTGAGGGTTTGCTGTATCGCGCGTCGCAGGGCAAAGACGTGGTGATTGTCGGGGTGTACGAGCCCAACCGCGCGCTGTTTGATCGGCTGGCGAGCAAGTACAACCTTGATCCGGCGCTCTATCACGCGGACCTGGCGGGGATGCTTGATGCCGGGCGGCCGGAGGCGGTAAGCGTGATGTCGTCGATCAAGGATCATCTACCGATCGCGCAGGTCTGCGCGCCGCGTGGCGTGCACATGCTGATGGAGAAGCCGCTGGCGTTCACCACCAGCGACGCCGCGGCGATGCGTGAGCTGGCGTCGAAACATCGCGTGCTGATCCTGACCAACTTCGAGACGAGCTGGTACGCGTCGGTTCGCGAGGCGCAGCGTTGCGCCGAGGCGGACGGCCCCCCGCTGCGGAAGCTCGTCTTTCGTCACGGCCACAAGGGGCCCGTCGAGATCGGCTGTTCGCCCGAGTTCCTCGCGTGGCTGACGGATCCGGAGCAGAACGGCGGCGGCGCGGTGGTGGACTTCGGGTGCTACGGGGCCGCGATCTCGACGTGGATGATGCGCGGCCAGCGCCCCACGAGCGTCGTCGCGTCGCTGGCAACCTCAAAGCCCGGCGTGTACGCGCGGGTTGACGACAACGCGACGATCCTGCTCACGTATCCCGGAGCGACGTCGATCATCCAAGCGTCGTGGGCGTGGACCCACGACAACAAGGAGATGGATGTCTACAGCGAGGGCCGCTCGTTCCACGCCGGCAAGTGGGACGCGCTGACGACCCGCAGGGAGAACGCCGACCCCGTCGCGATCAAGCCTCCGCCGATGCCCGAGCACCTGAAAGACGAGTGGGTCTACCTCCGCAAAGTCATCCGCGGCCAGTGCGAAGTCGATCCGCTCTCATCGCTCGAACTCAACGTCATCGTCGCCGAAATCCTTGATCAAGCCCGTCAGTCACGCCAGCGGTGAGCGGTGAGTTGACGGACACCTGCCGAGGGGCTTGCTACGCTCGCCGATCCAGCAGCAGCACATTTCCATCGCGGTGATCGGCGGCGGCTTGACGGGGATGGCAACCGCCGCGAGGCTCGCCGCACGCGGCCGGCGCGTCGCCGTCTTCGAATCGCATCGCACGCTCGGCGGTTGCTCGAGCTACTTCCGGCGCAGCGGCTTCGCGTTCGACGTCGGCTGTACGACGCTGGTGGACTACCGCCCCGGCGGTGTCGGTGGTCGGTTGCTCGAAGAGATCGGCGTGCACGAGCTCCAGGGAGAAGTCCCAGCGGAGCGGCGGACTGTCGGGACTCCCGGCCGGCTTGTCCGAAGCGGCGGGCGGACTCGCGGCGACCGGAAGGGCGGTCTGCTTCACGCTCACCCGCAGCGCGTGATCGAGCTTGGCCAGGTGGAGCATGCGGGTCA
>JAIEQQ010000242.1 GCA_019747615.1 Phycisphaerales bacterium | reverse complement strand
CTCGCCTTGCTCGATGCGGGAAGCGCGAGGCTGAGCCGCGCCCATGTTGCCACTCGGGGGAGTAAGGACATGGACTGGTCGGCGTGCATTCTGCGACCTCCGATGCGTTGAGGCCAAAAGAACCATCCGCTGAGGATCCGGGGGGCAGAGCTGATCGGGCGACGCCAAAACACCGGATGGGGCCACCGTTGGCAGTACACAAAGCGCCGATGCTTCGAGAACATCTTCCATATCGACGCGGCAGCATCCGACGAACATGATTTGATGGTTGAAAGGTGCGAGGCACCCTCGGGCTTTGCAGGGCCGAAGCCGCGACGTCGGTGACACGCATCCGATTCACACAGTGCAGGGCTTGGTCAGCGTGCCCAGCGAGCACGACCTGTCCTGCACGTTCTCATCCACATCCAAGGAGATCGGTTATGGCATCGAGCAATCAAGACACCATTCGCAGCTACATCGGCGACCTCATCGCGGTGCTGGATCACGTTGCGCAGGCGGTCGGGAGGCACCGGGACAACGCCGATCTTCGAAAGATCGATCACGCCGATGTGTTGATCGACGACCTTCACGCGGCTCTCATTCGCCATCGGACGGACTTTGAGTCGCACCTGAAGGCGATCGGTGGCGCTACCGGCGGTGGGGTCGTGAAAGATATCCTCACGACGCTCACGGGCGCGATGGCCGGTGTCTACGGAACCATGCGTGGAGAGGCCATGTCGCGGATCATTCGCGATGACTACACCGCGATGAGCTTCGTGATCGCGTGCGCCACGATGCTGCACACGACGGCGCTGGCGCTGAACGACGTCACGACCGCTGACATCACACGCCGGCATTTGCGCGAGTGCCCGCGACTCATCATGGCGCTCAGCCACGTCCTCCCGATGGCGGTCCTGGCAGACCTGCACGCGGACAACATCGCAGTGAACAATGACCAGAGCGCGGGACAGGCGCCGCAAGACCTCAGCGAAGCGTGGAATGCGGCGTCTGCGACTCATGCAGCGTGAGGTGGTGCTAGTTGCGTATGTTATGTAGTATAAGTACGCTATGGCATTCTGGGTTAGCATGAGATAGAGTGTATAAGTAGTTGGTACAGAGGTGCGACTTACGAGTGGTGTCACACCACCGCGCATCATGCTGAGACGGTAAACACACTGAGTCGTGCAGGGGCACGCAGAAAGTCAACATGAGCAATGTACTTCCGATTGTTCCGACAGTCATCTGTGCCGTGGTCTTCGCGATGAGCGGTTGCGAGCGAAAGAACGAGCAGGTCCCCCGTCCCGATGGGCGGCCTCCGGTCGCTCCGGTCGTCCGACCGGATGCGGACAACACCGAGCGCAACGCGGCGAATCGTGAGAGCACGACCAAGAGCCCAATGGACCAGTCCAACTCGAACGATGCCATCAAGATCACCGCCGCGATCCGTCGAGCCATTCTCGATGACAACTCGATGTCCGTCAACGCACAGAACTGCAAGATCATCACGGACGCGACCGGCAACGTCACGCTGCGAGGCCCGAGATAGTCATACTCGGACATTCACACTCACTGCAGTCACACGTCTCTTAGGAGTTATTTATGGCAACCTCAGTGTTCTGTATCGCTTCGACCGTTTCGATGGCCAACACGATTGTCGACCGGCTCAAGGCCGCGTCCATCGGTGATAACGACATCTCCGTGCTCCTTCCGGACAAGGACACCACGCGAGACTTCGCGCACGAGAAGAACACCAAGGCGCCCGAAGGTGCCACGGTCGGTGCGAGCACCGTCGGTCTTGTCGGCGGGACGCTTGGGCTGCTGGCTGGCATCGGTCTGCTGGCGATCCCCGGCGTTGGCCCCTTCATCGCGGCCGGTCCGATCATGGCGGCGTTGAGCGGCATCGCTGTGGGCGCTGCGGTCGGCGGCGTAACGGGCGCTCTCATCGGCATGGGCATTCCCGAACTGGAAGCGAAGCGTTACGAGGGAAAGATCAAGGACGGCAACATCCTGATCTCGGCCCACGCAGAGTCGTCGGCGGAGATCGCCCGGGCGAAGGAGATCTTCACCGCCGCGGGCGCTACGGACATCGCGTCAACATCGGAGAAGGCCGCACCAATGCCCACGCCGGTGATCCGACCGGCGAACGCGTCGTATGACGGCACTCGAATGTAAGGCGCGAGCGTTCGCTCATGGTTCGATGTGCAACTGACCGCCGCGCCTCCCCTAGACGCGAGCGGCGGGACGGTGTGCCTTGCCGAAATCTATAAGTTGCACACGCTGCACTCAGCGGCCCGCCGCTGCAGGGCCAGCAGATTCGCGTTGTGGCTTGATCATGAGCGATGCCGTAAACCACGGCCGCGAAGACAAAGAGCCGGGTGCGGCTTGCCTGCGCAACCTCTTTTGCTCCTCCCAGTCACGCCAGCGGTGCTGCGCGAAGCGAGGTCGTTGACGCAAAACGGGCGTGCACGGTGTGTCTGCCAACGCCCGCGCTCACTCCCCCGCGCGCTCCCTCGCGCGGCGTTTGGCCGCTTGCATCGGTGTCTCGCCCGGGAGCGTGTCGTCTGTTGCTGGGCGGGATCGTTCGATCGGGGCCGAGGGCGAGGGCCTTGGCGTTCCTGGCGGCGGAGGTGTGGGTTCTGTTGATCGAGACGCCGTCGGTGACGGCGTTGTTGATGGCCCGGCGGTGGTGGCTGATGCTCCGCTGCCCGCCCGTGCTCTCGCCGCTTGCTGGCGGCGCTTGCGGGCTTCGTCGATGACGCGCTGGGCGTCGGTGTTGTCCAAAGCTTTGGTATCGGCAAGCGGCGTGGGCTTGAGGGTTGCAGTGGCGTCTCGCTGGCGCAGGGCCGCGAGTCGGTCGCCGGATTGCTTGGTGCGGTCGGCCATCGCGACGGCGGCCTCCTGCATCACGCTCTGGCCGAACTTGCGGCTGATCAATCGATCCCACGCGACGCGGCGTGTGCCGATGTCCAGCAGCGTCAGCGCCAGCGCGTACGCGATCAGCAGCGGCCACAGCGGCAGGCGCGCCTCGGTCGGCACGAGCCCGGCTCGGCTCCAGAGATTCGGAAGCTCCGTCGCTTCCAGCGACAGCACCTTGCCGCCGCCGGCTTTGGCGATTTCGCTGAGCGTCTGATCGTCGGACGTGAGCCAGCGGAACTCCTGACCCGAGGGCACGACCTGGCCGCCGACGATCGGCGGGAGCTTGATCGCTCCCTCCTGCGGCGTCAGCGTGACGAGATAGTTGCCGGCGCCGGGGGCGGCGAATCGGCCTTCGTACACGCCGCTGGCGACCTGGCTCATGCGCAGGGCGGTGCGGCCGCCATCGGGTGAGAACGCCGAGCCGGAGATCTGCACGCCGTCGCGCGGCTTGCCGCTGGCGTCGGTCATCTCCAGCGTCGCGACGATCGCGTCGCCCTCACGCCGCAGCGTCAGCTCGCCGGCGCGGCTGGAATCCGGCCTCGCGATCGACCGCACAAGCTGCGTCCAGAACTGACGATACCCGGGCCACTC
The DNA here is from genome assembly GCA_019747615.1 of Phycisphaerales bacterium. The sequence goes on along the minus strand of JAIEQQ010000242.1, from coordinate 1,600 downwards.
CACCCACGAGAGGCCCCAGTTGTGTGCATCAGACGTGAACGCGGCGACTTGGCCAAGGCCCGCCTGCCACACGCCGAGCACCGGCTCGCCCTTGGGCGTGAGCATCGGATACAGCACGCCCGTCGGCTGGCCGTTCTCTTCTGGCGGACGGGCCTGCGTGAGGACGAGTCCGCCCAGCGCGGGCACGTCTGTCGGCAGACCCATCGTGATCGGCGAGCCGGTGAGCATCATCACCGGGACGAAGGGCTCCTCACGGATCAACGGCTGGCGGACGACCTGCGCCGCGCGCAGGAAGATTCGCGGCAGCGTGTTCGGATCGGTGACGCGGTAGTACACGCCGCCGCCGGCCTCGGCCATCTTGGCCATGGTGGGCAGGTCGGCCTTGTCGCCGACGGCGATGGTGGAGAGCGCGATGCCGTCTTTGGCGATGTCCGCCGCGATGCCGGGGAGCGTCTGGCGGCCTTGCGAGCCGCCGTCGGAGAGAACGATGATGTGCTTGATCTTGGCGCGGGCGTCCTTCATCTGGCGATACGCCTCGCGGAGCGCCGGCGGAAGGTTGGTGCCGCCGTTGGGCGCGAGCGAGAGCAGTCGGCGAGCGGTGGATTCGGAGTCCACGTTTTTGGCAAGCGGCTGCACGACGGAGTAGTCGGAGTTGAACTCGATGACGCCGACCAGATCGTCCTTGTGCATCGTGCGGACGGCGAGGGCGGCGCCCTCGTTGGCGATTTCCTGTTGACTGCGCGATGAGCCCATGACCGACCAGCCCATGGAGCCGGAGGTGTCCATGATGATGATCATGGCGGCGGAGGGAAGCACAAGCTGCTCGGGCAGATCGAGTTTGACGGGGAGAATGGGCTCGATGGGCGAGCCACGCCAGGCGCCGGCGCCGAAGGAGTTCGGGCCGCCGATCATGACCAGGCCGCCGCCGAGCTCGGTGACGTAGCGCTGGAGGGAATCCAGCGCGCCGGGGGCGAAGGCGTCGGCTGGAGCGTTCTGCAGGATGATGGCGTCATACGCCTGCATTCTCACGAGATCGGGCGAGAGGCCTTCGGGCGCGATGGTCTGAACGGTGATGCCCTGGTCGGTGAGCGTGCGAGCGAGGATGCCGCCCGGACCGCCGCCGGCGGAGCCATCGCTACCGACGCCATCGATGAGCAGGATGTCGCCGGTGCCGGGGGTGATCGTGAACGCCTCGGCGGAGTTGTTCGCGGCGATGGTGTCCGAGGGCGTGCGTGCTGGCGATGATGCGGCAGCGCTTGCAGCGGTGCCGCCCGCCGCGCTGATGCCTGCGCCGTCGGTGGCTGCGCCCGCGCCGGTCGTCGCTGCGGGCTCGATCACATCGGGCTCAAAGATCGCGCGAAGCTGATGGACGCGCCCGGCGTCAAGTCGCGCTGAGAGGACAAAGGTGGTAAGCCCCGGCTGGAGCGAGACACGCCGCGATGCACGCGACGGGTCATCGGAGATGCGAACCTCTTCGCCGCCTTGCAGCAGGCGGAGCGTGCCCGTCGCCGGCGAGCTGGCGCGGAGATTCACGCGGACATCAACAAACGCGCCCGCGGCGGCTCGCGTCGGAGCATCAAGCGACTCGACGACCACTTCG
>JAIEQQ010000304.1 GCA_019747615.1 Phycisphaerales bacterium | reverse complement strand
CGTCGGTTGCTTGTCTCTGCTGATCATCGGCGCTTCACTGCATCCCGAAGCGCAGGGTCACGGCACGCACACGCAACTGGGGCTTCCTGCGTGCGGCTGGCTGATGGCGACGGGCCTCCCATGCCCGACCTGCGGCATGACCACCGCGTTCGCGTGCGTCTGCACCGGTGAGTTCGGTCGCGCATTGCTGACGCAGCCGGGCGGGGCGATGTTTGCGATCGGGGTCAGCGCCGCGTTCTGGCTGTTTGGGCATATCGCGCTGACGGGATCTCGACTAGCCAAGCCTCTGGGTACACTGTTGCAGCCGCGGGCGCTGTGGATCATCGGCGCGGGCTGGCTGGTGAGCTGGATCTACACGTTGATCACATGGAAATCGTCATGAGCACATCAGACACGCGGATCGGGCCTGTCGTTTCGGCGGCCCGCTTGGGCGCTCGGGGCACGGTGCTGGCGGCGCTTGCGTCGCTGGCGATCCTGGGTGGCTGCAACTTCCTTGCGCCCGTCGGCGGCATGATGGAGAACGCGCGCCGAGCGGGCTCAACAGAGATCGAGGCCGAGTACACGGGCCTGGACAACAAGAGCTTCGCAGTGGTCGTCTCTGCAGATCGCGTGATTCAGGCGGAGTACCCGGCGGTGATCGCGCGATTGACGACAGAGATCTCCGAGCGCGTCGCGAAGGAAACCCGCGCGACGAAGTACGTGCCCGGCAAGAGGATGCTGAACTTCCAGTTCGAGAACCCGCGCTGGTCCACATGGACGCCGAGCGAACTGGCCAAGAAGCTCGGCGTCGAGCGGATCATCTTCGTCGATCTTGACGAGTACCGGCTGAAGGACCCGGGCAATCGGTACATCTGGAAGGGCATGGCCGCCGCGAGCGTGCGGGTCTCTGAGACCGACGGCCGGATGGGTGATGACTTCGTATATCGCAAGACGCTGCTGGTGCGCTTCCCGGACAAGGACGGCTTCACGCCGCAGGACATGGCGGAGGATCTGGTGACCACCGCGCTTTCGAATCGGTTGATTGATCGGGTGAGCTGGCTCTTCTACACGCACGAAGAGAAGAACGTCATCACCTATTGAGTCGAGCAGCCGCTCGGCCCATGCCCCGAAGGAAGCCACGCAATGCGCAGCCGCCCGAACAACCCGTTCCGCACACTACCCTTGCTCCTGACCATCGGAGCGCTGGCGGTGCTGCCGATCAACGCGGGGTGCAACATCATCGGCCCCGCCGCGATCCTGATCGCCGGCCCGGAAAAGGTCCCCGCGGCGTTCACGCTCGACCCCAAGCGCACCACGGTCGTGTTCATTGACGATCCATCCTCGCAGCTCCCCGGCCGCGAGGCGCGACTGGCGATGGGCAAGCGCGCCGAGGAAGAGCTGCTCTCTCGCAAGCTCGTCGAAGACATGATTCAATCTCGCGAAGTCATCGCGATCACCCGCGGCGAGAAACGCGCCGAGCTCACGACCGTTGCCAGCGTGGGCAAGGCCCTTCGCGCCGACATCGTGATCTACGCCCTCGTTCGCCAGTTCACCATCAGCAGCGACGGCGCACAGTTCATTCCCGAAGCGGTGCTCGATGTGAAGATCGTCGAGAGTTCGACCGGTAAACGCCTGTTCCCGCCCGAGGGCGAGGAGCCCGGCTCGTATCGCGTGACGATGAAGGAGCCGCTGATTCAGAGCGGCGTGCCGACGTCACGCTCGCAGCGGACGATCGCCGAAGTCGGCGCCGCGGAGCGTGCGGGGCTGGCGCTGGCTCGCGTGTTCTTCGATTGGGAACGGGATAGCACCGCGTCGCGGCGCGAAGAGACCGAGCGTTGATCGAGGTCCGCACCCAAGACCAGATGTTGACCTCGCCGCTGAACATTCTGCACGTGCTGGAGCCGAGTGTTGACGGGCACGACGCGATGCTCGGTGTACTGGCATGCGTGCAGAATCTTGGCGGACCCGGCGTTCGCCACATGGCGATCTTGCTCGGATCGCGCGATGACGAGTTGGACGCACAAGCACTGGGCTTGACGCTGACGGATCGGGTGACGACTCCTCATTTCGATGCCGCCAGCGAGCGACTGATCGATTGGACGCTCACGCAGTTTCGCCAGCAGCGGTCGATCGCGCGGATCGTTCGAGCTCGCCACGAGCAGGTTGGCGGCATCGATGGCGTGGTGTGCTGGTCGGCGGGTCGGGCCGGGCGGATCGCGGATGTGGTCAGCCAGGTGTGCGGGCCGCGAACGCCCGTGATCGCAATGCTCACCCGGGGCCCACGCGAGACCGATCGCGACACGCTCTGGCCGCATGTCGGCACCGGGGGCGGGCGCGTGCGCGTCGCGTGCATGGATGAAGACATCGCCAGCGCGTGGCGCGCCGCTGGCGTGCAGCGCGCCGAGGTGTTGGTCGCGCCCGCTGTGCAGCTCGATAGTGGTGATGAGAACACCTTCGGCTCGCCGGAGTCGCAGCGCCAGCGGCTCCGGGCCGAGCTCTCGATCAGGCCCGATGAAATCGCGGTCGGCTTGCTGTGCGACCCGGCGACCTTCGGCGAGGCGAGACTCTTTGCGTGGATCATGGGCGTGCTGGCGATCTCCGGACGCACCTGCGTCGGCATCGCGCCGCAGGACGCAAGCTCGATGCGCCGCGCCGCCCGATACCTGCGATTGCACCATCGCCACTGGGAGATTGCGACATTCCGCAGGCCCGGAGCGTTGGCGATGCGCGCCGCGGACATCGTGATCTGGGATACGGACCCGGCTCGTGTCGGAGTGCAGATCGCCCAGCCGCCCTCGGGCCAGCTCAGCGCTTTGAGCGTGGCGTCGATGGGCATCCCGATTGTGACAGTGGCGTCGGGGCTCACTCGGCGGACGCTGGTCGGCGCTCCGGGGTGGTGCCGCGTGGGGAACGCGTCGATGCCATCGCTCGGCGCGGGTGTGCTGCCGCTGGCGGATGATCCGGCGCTCCGCGCGACGGTCGGCGCTGCGATTGCGAGGGCGGTGGATGCGCCGGCGCGGAATCGCGCTTTCGGCGATGCACTTGAGTCGCTGCTGCGAGACGCAACAATGAGCCGCCAGCGAGCGGGCGAGGCCGGATTGAGCGCTGTGGCGATCGGTTCGACTCCGCAGGATTGCGCGTCGCTCGCAGGGTCTGATGTGTACGCAAAGGGATGACCGGATGCCGCAGCCGATACGTGTGATGTTTGTGTGCCTGGGCAACATCTGCCGCAGCCCGATGGCCGAGGCGATCTTCATTGATCGCCTGAACAAGCGGTCGCTCCGCGATCGGTTCATCGTCGATTCCTGCGGCACCGGCCACTGGCATGTCGGCGGGCCGGCGGACGCACGCACGGTCCGCACGCTGCACGAGCGGAGCGTCAAGATCGATCACGTGGCCCGCCAGCTCAACGCCGGCGTGGATTCGAGCGAATGGGATCTCTTCGTTGTGATGGACTCGATGAACTACCGCAATGTGCTCGCGATGGGTGTGCCGCGCGAGAAGGTGCGGATGGCGATGTCGTTCGTGCCCGCGCACCGTGCCCTCGGGCACGAGGCACCGGCGGTGCCCGATCCCTACGAGGGAACGATGGACGATTTCGGCGCGGTGTACGACATGCTCGGCGATGCGTGCGACGCGATGATCAACGAGCTGCTCGCCAGCGCGGGCGCCACCACGGGAGCCCGGTCATGATCGCAGCGCCACCTGCCCGGCCACGCTCGCCACGCTCCTGCACGCGACGCGCCTTCACACTCGTCGAGCTCCTGGTGGTGATCGCGATCATCGCGCTGCTCATCGGCATCCTGCTGCCATCGCTGGCCAGCTCGCGACAGGCTGCGCGAAACGTCGTGTGCATGTCGCGCTTGCAGCAACTGGGCGTCGGCGTAAGCATGTACCTCGACGAGAACAAGGGCTGCCTCCCGCAGCTTGCGATCGATCTGGGTGGCAAGTCCGCGATCATCGGTGCGCTCTTCGGCGGCAAGCGAGGCACTCTTCCCGCCTTCGGCATCAATGTCTACGGCGCTGAGCGCCGCCCGCTGAATCGCTACCTCTCGCTCGGCGTTGTGCCCGATGACGACGAGCCGGGCAACTTCGAACTCGAAGCCTTCCGCTCGCCGGCCGATCGCGGCGGCGTCGTGCCGGGCTTCGGGCGCGTGCCGTCGTTCTATGACCTCCTCGGCGCGTCGTACACGCTCAATGACCACGCGCTCGATTCTGAGTCGCGCGCAACGCTCGTGCCATCCGGCGGCGGCAAGATGCCGCCGATCGACAACCCGAGCAAGACGTGGGTCCTGGGCTCGCACCCGATCTACAACTTCCAAACCGGCGAGGACCGCGGCTTGGTCGATTGGTACGGGCCGCGAACCGTGCGGGCGACCTTGCTGTTCGCAGATTTCCATGTCGGCGGGCCGTTCATAGTTCCGCCAGGCGTCGAGAACACAACGCCGGATTTCCGGTTTCTGCCGCGGGAGAACTGGCCGTGATCACAGGCGTGGGCTCGAAGGGTGGGCGTAGCGCCCGGCGCGTGTTGTTGGTGATGGCAGCGGGAGGCGCGTGCGTCGCAATCAGCGGCTGCGACGGAGCCAAAGGCGGCAACGATTCGGTGACGCCGGGTGTGGCGAAGACTGCGAAGGCCGTTGGGCCAGCACCCCTCGCCGCCGCACCGCTGCCGACACCGAAGTTCCCGACCGATTGGATCGGAGACTGGCGCGGCCCGGCGAAGGTCTCGCGTGCCGACGGCCCGGCCATCGAGTTCACGATGGGCCTGACGATCATGCCGACACCGACGCCCGGCACGCACACTTGGACTATTACCTACGCCGGCGACGCGGGCACGCAGGTTCGCCCGTACACGATCACTGGCGTCGCCAGAAAGCTCGGCGCGTTTGTGATCGATGAGCAGAACTCCATCCTCCTGGACGCGACGGAGCTCGACGGCGGAGTCTACTCGACTTTCGAGATCCAGGGCACGACCATCAACGTCGTGTATCGATTGCACCGGGGCGGGGCAAATGGCGACGAGATCATCGTTGAACTCGCCAGCCACGACACCAACGCCGCGCGAGAATCCGGAGGCAAAGACGGCGTGCCGCCGGTCAA
>JAIEQQ010000314.1 GCA_019747615.1 Phycisphaerales bacterium | reverse complement strand
GGTCGCCGCCGCCCTGACCACTACCACCACCACCACCACCACCACCACCACCACCACCACCACCACCGCCGCGCCGCCCGCGCTTGCCGCGGGTCGTTGTCTCCAGCACAAAGTTCGGCGCGCTGCTGTCCAGCGAGCCCTCCAGCAGTGCGCTATCGCTCTCGCTGAATGCGTCGTTGGTCAGGATCTCATCTTCCACCGCATCGACCTCATCGATCAGCGGCACATCGCGCCCGTCATCCTCGCCCACATCGCCCTGCGGGATCGCCAGCGTGCGCAGCACGTGCTCGCCCAGGCGGAACCGCGGCATCCGCTCGATCTCAAGATCCGCGCCCTGCTCGTCGTAGGCGTAGAACGTGACGCGATCGGGCGCCACCGCTTCGCTGAGGCGAACGGTCAGCACCTTGCCGAACTGCTTCTCGATGCGAGAGAGCGACTTGCGCTTGGCGCTGAGCAGCTCCGCCGCGACGCGCGGGTGGATGACCATCTCGACGCGACGGACCTTGTCGTTGTCCATGAGCGCCGCCAGCTCGCGCAGCGCATCGGCGGCGACCGAGTCGGGCCGTTGCACCAGCCCGCGCCCGTGGCACGAGGGGCACGCGTGGAAGTGGATGCTCTCGTGGCTGCCTCGCACGCGCTGGCGCGTGATCTCCAGCGTGCCGAACTCGCTGATGCCCAGGAGCGTCGTGCGTGCGCGATCGTTCTTGAGCAGGTCGGCGAACTTTTGCTGCACCTCATCGCGATGGCGCGCGTAGCGCATATCGATCAGGTCGTTGACAACGATGCCGCCCAGGTCGCGCAGGCGGAGCTGGCGAGCGATTTCTTCGATCGCTTCCAGGTTCGTCTTCAGCGCGTTGGTCTCGCTATCGCTGGCGTCGCGGTGCTTACCGCTGTTGACATCGATCGCGACCAGCGCTTCGGTCTCGTCGATGACCAGTCGCCCGCCGCTGGGCAGGGGGACTTCGCGCCCGAACATCGTGCGGATCTGCGGCTCGACGTTGAAGGCGTGGTAGATCGGCGTGCGTCCGGTGTAGTGGATGAGCTTCGTCTCAGTCCGAGGCGAGACGATTTGCACGAAGCGAGCCGCACGCTGGATGCCGTGCTCGCTGTCGATCACGACCTCGTCGGTATCCATCGTCATCATGTCGCGCAGCGACCGCAGCAGCAGGTCGCTCTCGGAATACAACAGGCGCGGCTTCGTGCCGTTCTGCCGCCGGCGCTCCATGTCCTTCTGCAAGCGCATGAGATACGCCAGGTCGCGCTTCAGTTCCGCCCGGCTCTTGTCCAACCCGGCCGTGCGCACGATGAAGCCGAATCCCTCGGGCAGATCGAGCTGATCCAGGATCTGCTTGGTCTTCTTGCGAAGATCCTCGTCCTCGACCTTGCGCGACACGCCGACACGGTCCATGCCGGGCATCATCACTAGGTACCGGCCGGGGATGCTCAGATAGCTGGTCAGCGTCGGGCCCTTGCTGCCGACACCTTCCTTCAGCACCTGAACGATGATCTCCTGCCCGCGCCGCAGACAGTCCTGAATCGGCGGGCGATCGCGCCGCGCGACCTTCTTGCCCACGCGCTCGGTCGTGCCCGAGCCCTCGCCCGGGAAGTAGCGCGGGTGCAGGTCGCTGGTGTGCAGGAACCCGTTGTTGCCGATTCCAAAGTCCACGAACGCCGCCTGAATCGCCGGCTCCACATTCGTCACGCGCCCGACGTAGATGCTGCCCACGTGGCTCATCTGGTCGTTCCGCTCGCTGTGGAACTCTTCCAGCTTCCCACCCTGCACCACCGCGACGCGGCACTCCTCGCCCGGCACGTAGTTGATCAAAAGCTGCCGCTTGCCAACAGAGCTTGAGGGCTTGCGCGGCCTCTGGCGGGGCTCCGGAGCGCTCCGCTCCACTGCGTCATCATCCTCGTCATCCTCCTCCGCCACGCGCGGCGTGATCACCAGCGGCCCGCTATGCACCACCGGCTCCCCATCCTCGCGAGGCATCCGCGGCGCCGGCTTAGAGTGCAGCGACTCCACCACCGACGCGCTCACCTCGCCCGCCTCGGCCATCTCGCCCGTCGCGATCTCCCCGCCCTCCAGCGGCGGCGACGCCATCTCCGGCGACAACGCCTCCTCAACGGCCTCCAGCGCCTCGGGCGCTTGCATCGAGCCGCTGCTCATGCCCGGCTCGCTCACGAATCCTTCGTTGCGACGCGATCCCGACGGCTCGGCACCACGCGCCGGAGCCGCCGCGATGAACGATGACGACGCCGGGGCCGTGGCGACTCGGGGCAATCCGCCCTCGCCGGTCTCGCGATCCAACGCCCGCTCATTCTCGACCTGTGCGTCGCTCACAGCGATCGCCTCGTCGGCGTCACCTTCAGATTCATCGTCATCGAGTTCGACCGCTACGGGCACCTGGCCCTTGGCGATCTTCTCGCCCTTGTCGGGCTTTGAGCCCGCGGCCTTTTTGGCGGTGGCCTTCTTCTTGCCCCCGCGCTTGCCCCGACGGGTCTTGGCCTTGGCTTTGGCCTTGCCGCCGCCGGCCGAAGAGCCGCCGGAGTCGCCACCATCGCCGCCGCCCCCAGAGGCGGCGGGTGAGTCATCCATCGACATGGCGTCGATCGAAGCGTCAAAGCTCATCGCGTCCGAGGCGTGGAGTGAGTCGTCGCCAGACGAAGAGTTGTTGGAGTCAAACGTGTTCATAAAGAGCTGCTTTCCCGAGCGGGCGGCATCGCGCCCGACTCGCGGGTGCAGGAGTCCGGGCCCACGATCGGGGCCAAACGGACAGCGCACCCATTGAGGGATCGCCCGTGTGATGGTGTGGCATCAAGGTTCTGGCCGCTCGCGCCAGCGCCGGGTGGATGGGCCGCGCACCGTTGGTGTGGTGGCGTCAATCATCCCGTCGCATCCGCCGGTCGAGCCCGATGCGCAGTGCGCCGGGGATCTTCGACAGGTCGGGCCGAGTTGTCGCCGGGGGCTTGTTGACTCGGTCAACGCCAAGCAAGGCAGGGTGCCAGAACAGTCGAACGATCGGGGCTGGCGGCGTGCGAGCCCGAGGGCCGCGCGACTCATCCCGGACTATTCGAACGATCCAGACCCTCTCTGCCTGCTGCGGCATTGCCCGCGTGCTCACGCCGGCTCGGTCAGTCTTGAGGCGCGGGCCATCGCCCGTGACGCCCTCGATTGTTTCCCTGAGTTGAGTGAGGCGGTATCGGGCCACAGGCCCAACACACACCGAAAAATCACTCGTCGACGGAACGCCCGTCGAAGGCCTCAGGGATGATCTTCCTTGTCTGGTCACGCAGATATCTGCTAACCGCGACGTCGGAATCGATGCTCGCCGCTTTTTCAGCGACGGCCTCGCATTGGCTGATGCTGATGCTTCGGATCAGCCGCTTCACCGCCGGTAAGTGCATCGGCGATGCAGAGAGCGTACGCAAACCTAATCCCAAGAGCAACATCGTTTGCTCAAGTTCGCCCGCGGCTTCACCGCAGCATGACACAGGGATTCGGGCGGTGCGACCGGCCTCGATCACATTCTTCACCAGCTTGATCACCGCCGGGTTCGCAGGGTTATATAAGCTTGCCACCGCCTCGTTCGTCCGGTCCACCGCCAGGGTGTACTGCACCAGGTCGTTCGTCCCAATGCTGAAAAAATCAGCCTGATGGGCGAAAACATCGGCCATGATCGCCGCCGACGGCACCTCGACCATCATCCCGACCTTGATCTCGGGGTCATAGGGAATCCCCTGATCCCGCAAATCTTCCATGACATCGTTCAGGAAGAACCGCGCCCGCCGAAACTCCTCGACCGTCGTGATCAGCGGGAACATGACCCGCACACTGCCGCTGGGGGAGGCGGCGCTGGCGCGAAGAATCGCCCGGAGCTGGCATTTGAACATCGGCAAGCGCGCCAGGCACAGCCGGATCGAGCGCAGGCCCAGCATCGGGTTTCGCTCCGCGGCGTCGATCTCGTCCTGATCCGTCGCGTATTTGTCCGCGCCCAAGTCCATCGTGCGGATCGTCAGCGACCGCCCGTCCAGCAGCTCCACGCAGCGCAAGTACGCTTGCAGGTGGTCGTCTTCGGTCGGCTCGCTGTTGGTGGAAAGGTACAGATACTCGGTGCGATAGAGGCCCACGCCTTGGCCGCCGCTGCCGACGACTGCGGGGATCTCTTCCGGTGAACCGATGTTGCCCATCAGGTCGATGGGCGTGCCGTCGGTCGTCACGCAGGGCATCTGGGCCAAGTCGCCGAGCGACACGGCGAAGAGAGCCGCCCGCTCTTTGAGCTGGAGATACTTGGCCTGGGTGGCTTCATCGGGGTTGATGATGACGCTGCCGCTGTCGCCATCGGCGATCACGACGGTGCCATCGCTGACGTGCTCGGTCACGCGGCTGCACCCGACGACAGCGGGGATGCGCATCGCCTGGGCAAAGATGCCGACATGCCCGGTCTTGCCGCCGGTGGCGGTGATGAACCCAAGCACGCTGGCGTTTTTGTTGAAGCTCGCCGCCTGGCTCGGCGTCAGATCTCGCGCGACCAGGATGCTGGGCCTGGTGATCTGGCTCACGCGGCTGCTGTGCTCGCCGATGAGTTGCTTCAGCACGCGGGCCGACAGGTCGTAGACATCGTCAACCTTGGTGCGGAACGCAGCGTCCTTCATGGCGCTGAAGCGATCGACCAGGGATTGAAACCCTGCGAACACGCTGTACTCCGCCGTGACGCCGTCGGCCTCGATCATCGCGTGCATGGGCTTGGTCAGCGAAGGATCGCTGAGCATGCCCAGGTGAAACGCAAAGATCTTCGCGGCCTCATCACCCAAGTCGGTCTTGGTTCGCTGGTTGAGTTCCAGCAGCTCGCCCTTGCTCTTTTCAAGGGCCGCGTCAAGGCGGGCGTGCTCCTGCGGGATCATCGCCAGGGGGACGGTCCGCTTGGGTATGCGTCGCCTCTCCTCGTCTAAGACGAAGACCTCGCCCATGGCGATGCCCGGAGAAACCGCGATGCCCTTGAGAACCAGCATGAATGCGGGGTCATGGTACACGGTTCGGGGTGGGGGCGGGGGGGGGACGATCCGGAGCGTTCGT
>JAIEQQ010000388.1 GCA_019747615.1 Phycisphaerales bacterium | reverse complement strand
GGGGGGAGCGCCCGTGCTGGATGCCAACGGCGAGCCGGCGGTGGCGGTTGCGGGGCGTTTCCTTTTGCGGCCTGTGAGCATCGAATCACCGCTCCGAGCGGCAACCCCGGCGTAGGGAATCGATGGTGACCAGACGGAGGTCGCCAAGAAATCGTCAACAGTTCGCACTATCATCGGCCCGCACGTTGTCAGGCAAACGCTTGGGAGATTTCTGTGTCGTGGGGCGTAAATGACCCCGTTTGGGCCGCTGTGCGGCCCGCTCCGTTTCCCGCGTTTCGTCGATGAAAGGCACCCTCCATGACCCGCGATGAGATTCTGGGCAAAGTTCGGACTGTTCTGGTTGATGCGCTGGCCGTCGATGAAGACGAGGTGACGACCGAGGCCTCGCTGGTCCGCGATCTGGGGGCCGAGTCGATCGACTTCCTGGACATCGTGTTCAAGCTGGAGCAGGCGTTCGGCTTCAAGATCCAGCAGGGCGAGCTGTTCCCGGAGAACGTCGCGCAAGATCCCAAGTACGTGCAGGCCGGGAAGGTGACCGCCGACGGCATCGCGGCGCTCAAGGCGCGCCTGCCGCACGTGGATTTCTCGACGTGGGAGAAGGACCCGTCGCTGAACAAGGTCGCCGAGCTGTTCACCGTTGACACGCTGGTGCTGTTTGTCCAGAAGAAGATGGGCTGAGCCATGCGCTGGATGTGGATCGACAGGGTGATCGAGCTTGTGCCGGCGCAGAAGCTGGTGGCGATCAAAAACGTGTCTCTGGCTGAAGAGCACTTGCAGGACCACTTTCCCGCCGACGGCGAGCGAGGGCTCGCGGCGTGCCCGGTCATGCCGGCGTGCTTCATCATCGAGGGGATGGCCCAGACCGGCGGCATCTTGGTGGGCCATAGTGAGGGATTCAAGTTCAACGTGGTGCTGGCGAAGATCAGCCGCGTGGAACTCCAGTCCGATGCGATCCCTGGCGACACGCTGAAGTACACCGCCAGCGTCGAGCGGATGGACGCGATGGGCGCAACGATCAAAGGCGTCATCGAGCGGCTGCGGCACGCCGATGAACACCGGGCGCAGGGCGGCGTAGGCGCGGTCGTGACTTCTGCCGGCGAGGGGTCGGCCAGCAATGGCTGGCAGACGATTGGCTCGGTCGAGATGATGTTCAGCCACCTGGACAACAACATGGGTGCCGGGGGCCAGGCGGGTCGAGATTTTCCCGAGGGCAACTTCGTTTTCGGCGAGTCGTTCAAGACCCTGCTGCGGTGCAGCGGGTACTGAGGCGACCGATCGTGTTGCGATCGTGCGCGTTGCGGTGGCGTGGGACTTTCCACGCGACGCGTGCGGGCCTAACCTTGCCTCCCTATGGCCAAGACACGCGAAATCAAGAAGCGCATCAAGGCGGTCGGCAACATCCGACGCATCACCAAAACGATGCAGATGATCGCCACCAGCAAGTTCGCGCGAGCCGCGGCGGCCGCGACCGCAACCAAGCCGTACACCGAGGGCCTCTTCGGCCTCGTGACCGAGCTGGCGGCGACAGCCGGCGAGGTCAAGCACCCGCTGATGGGCGGCGCAGCCGATGGCACTAAGAGCGAGAAGAAGGGCGGCGAGCTGACGCTCGTGCTCACCAGCGACCGCGGCCTCTGCGGCCCGTACAACGGCTCGATCCTGCGGACGTTCATGCAGCACATTCGCTCGCATGGCGCGGCGCAGCCGAACAGCGGCGGGTCGATCGAGCTGGTCGGCAAGAAGGGCGCGGGGTTCCTGAAGTACAACAACGTGCCGGTGTCCAAGGTGCACAGCATCGGCGATAAGCCGACGTTCGATGTCATCGCCCGCCTAGCCGAGGACTATATGACGCGGTTCGTCGCCGGTGAGATCTCGGCGGTGCGCGTGGTGTACATGCGGTTCATCTCCGCCGGACGACAGGCGCCGGACGTGCTGCAGCTCCTGCCCTTGAAGCCGGTGGAGAAGAAGAACGTCGCTGGTGGTGCGGCGGCGGCTGGCGGGGCGGGGCCGAGCGTGGATTACGACTTCTCGCCCCCGGCTGAGGAGCTGCTGGGCGACCTGCTCCCGGCGACGGTGAAGGCGACACTGTTCCAGGTCTTCAACGACGCGATCGTCTCCGAGCACGTGGCGCGAATGGTCGCGATGAAGGCGGCCACCGACAACGCCGGCAAGATGCGGAAGCTCTACACGCGTGACTACAACCGCGCCCGTCAGGCACAGATCACCACGGAGCTCTCGGAAATCATCGCTGGCGCCGCGGCCCTGGGTTGATCGATGTGTCGTCGGTGCGGGCCGACGCCGGACTTTGAACACAAACGAAATCAGGGCAGGCGCGAGTCGCCTGCCCTTTTCATTCTTGATGACGCACGCGCCACACTCACCAACTCGGAGCGGATCCGGCGACAAAGCCGGTCGCGATCGGTCGCTGCTGTATCTTGCGCCGGGGTTTTTGTCGTATCGCGTTCACAAGCACGTCCGCGGCGTGCAGGTGTTCGACGTGCAGCTGATCAGGCAACTGGTGGGGCTCGGGTTTGTGGTCACGCTGCCGGCAGAGTCGTCGTGGAAGCCGCGGATGGCGGAACTGCTGGGTGATGTGATGGTGAAGCGTGGCGACGGGCGCCCGGGCGTGGAGATGGTGTGGACGCCGACGCTCCGCAAGCCGCTGTGGAACTCGCTGTGGGCCGCGGCGGCGCTGGGAATCACTGGGCGGCGGTGGGACGTGGCGTACATCGGCAACGCGGGCGAGGGGCTCGCAACGGGCGCGGGGGCGATGCACCGGCTCGGTGTCTTCCGGCGGTTGGTCGTGATGACGCACCGGTACCCCAAGCGGCGGCTGATCTCGCTGGTGCAGCGATGCCCGTCGCGAACGCTGGCGGTGAGCGGAACCGTTGAGTGCATGTTCCCCAGGGATCTGAAACCGGCGTGCGTGATCCGATTCGGAGAGATGGACCACGACCTGTTCTACCCGCCCGCGCCGGGCGAGCGTGTCGCCGACGGGCTCGTTCACTTCGTGATGCTCGGCGCGCTCGACACGCCGCTAAAGGACGTTCCCACTGCGATCGAAGCGTTTGCCACGCTGCCCGATGACGTGCGGTCACGTTGCCGATTGCACCTGGCGAGCTTCGGAGATCCTCCCGAGGCGAGCACCCTCCCCGCCGGCGTCACGGCGTACCGCTGGATGCCGATCGACGCGATCCCCGCGTTTCTTCGCCGGATGGACGTCATGCTCGTCACCTCCAAGAGCGAGACGTTCTGCCTCGCGCTCGTGCAGGGCATGCTCACCGGGTTGCCCTCGGCCGTGCGCGAGATGGGCACGCTCAGCGAGAAGGTCGATCCGGGCGGCGGGCTGACGTTCAACACGGTGCAGGAGCTGCGAGATCACATGCTCGCGCTGGCGAAGGACCCGGCTCGACGTGAGCGCATGGGCGGGATCGCGCGCCGGACGGCGCTAGAACGTTTCACGTGGGACACGCCGCGCTTTGTGCGGGAGTTTATTGATGTGGACTCGAGCGATCGCGAGGCCGCGGATCCGCGGTGAGCGAGGGCTCAGCGTGTGGTCTCGCCTTTGGTAATGAACCAGAGCGTGAAGATGCGAACGAAAAAGCCCCGGCTCGTAAGAGCCGGGGCGGCGTGTGTCATCGGTCTTCACGAATCCCGATTGCCGTCGCGATCAGCCCTTGGGCGTCGTCTCGGGCAGCACCGTGACGCGGAAGCGGTTCTCAGGCTTGCAGTACTTGGCGAAGACATCGCGGACGTTCTCCGGCGTCAGGGCCGCGTAGAACGAGCGGATCGTCATGATGTCGTCGAGCTTGCTCCCGCGATATTCGATGGAGCTGAGGCGAGCGGCCCAGAAATCGGGCTTCTTCATCTCCTCTTCCAAGAGCTTGTCGAGCTGTCGCTGGGCCACTTCGAGCTCTTCCTTCGTCGGGCCGGACTTGGCAAACTCGCTGTACATCTCGTCGAGTGTCGCCGGCAGGGCCTCGGCCTTGCTCGGATCCGTCGGTGCCTGAGCGGTGAACACGCCGTAGCCGGGGAAGGCCTGCGACGGGCGGCTCGCAGCGGAGATTGAGTACACGAGCTGGCGCTCCTCGCGCACGGTCTTGACCATCCGCGTGCTCAGGATGCGGCTGGCCATCTGGAGCGTGCGCACATCGGCGACATCGGTGTAGTTTGCGCCGAAGAAGCCATCGACCACCACAGCCTGCGGCGTCTGCGTCTTCAGCGTGCGGGTCACGCCGATGGGGCCCTTGGGCCGCTCGATCTTGCGAAGATCAGCGAAGAGCGTGCTGGAGATGCGCGGGCGCGACGGGAGCGAGCCGAGGTACTTCTGCACCAGAGCGGCGGTCGATGCCTGATCGAAATCGCCGACGATCGTGATCTCCATCGGCGCGTTGATGATCTTGGTGGTGAGCCACGCCTGGGCCGCGTCGAGCGTGATGGCGTCAATGTTCGCCTGCTCCAGCGGGCGGGTGCGCAGCTCGTTCTTGGGATAGATCGCCTCGGAGAGCACTTCGCCCAGCAGGCCACCGGGCTGGCTCTTGCGCATCTGGATGCCCTGAGTCTGGCGATCCTTCCAACGTGTGAGGGCCGTGGCGTCGACCTTCGGATCCGTGAGCAGGAGGTAGGCGAGTTGCAGCGCTGTCTCGATGCCTTCGGGTGAGCCGCTGATGCCCAGGGTGACCGAGTCATCGCCGCTGGGGCCGCTGCTGATGCTGGCCTTCTTGCCGGTCATGAACTCGCGAATCTGCGTGGGGCTCAGGGTGCTGGTGGCCTGAGATGATGAGAAGGCAAGAGTCGCGGCACTGGTGATTCCGCGGTTCTGGGCGGTTTCGAGAATCTCGCCGGTGGCCAGCGTGATGGAGATGCTGACCTCGTTCTTGCGCTGGTCGTTCTGGCGCATGTGGACGCGGGCGCCGTTGTCAAGCCATGCGCTGGTCACCTCTGTGGCGCTGTGCGTGGTGGTCTCGATCATCTTGCCGGGCGTGGGTGCCTGCTTAAGCAGAGACTCGACGCGGGCGACGCTGTCCTGCTTGGCGGGCTTGACGTCGAAGGCCTTGCGGCCGAGGTCCACGAGTT
>JAIEQQ010000685.1 GCA_019747615.1 Phycisphaerales bacterium | reverse complement strand
GCGTGCCAGAACACGCCGGAGGTCAGTACGATGCACCGACTCTCATAGCGACTGGTACAGAAAATGGGGGCAGGTCATCTCCACCACCCTTCGTTACAATTCGTCTTCACGCCCCGTCACCGCCGCAACCTTTGCAACATGGTCGCCGATGCCGCCACCGGCCGATAGGCCGGCGGTCGCGAACGGTGCCAAGAGCTTCAACACCCGCGAGCCGCGGCGCTTACGCTGCCGCCGCGCTCGAGCGACTGCGTTCGGTGTTCGTAGGCTGTAAGCGTCGCGAGCACGCCTCATCTCCCGCCGCGACCACACGCCGGTCCATCTCCAATAGGGAAATGGTCGCCCCCTTGCCGCCGCGCCTCGCCCGGCTATCATCTCGACCCGATTCAAGACGCAAACTCTGAGACGAGACCTATGCCGACGATCAACCAGCTTGTCCGCAATCCCCGCCGCTCCGTCGCCTTCAAGGGCAAGACGCGTGACCTCAACGAGGCTCCGCAGAAGCGCGGCGTCTGCATGATCGTCCGCACCCAAACCCCGAAGAAGCCGAACTCCGCGCTCCGTAAGGTCGCTCGCGTTCGCCTCTCCAACGGCAAGGAAGTCACCGCCTACATCGGCGGCGAGGGTCACAACCTCCAAGAACACTCCATCGTCCTCGTACGCGGCGGCCGCGTTCGCGACCTCCCCGGTGTGCGATACCACATCGTCCGCGGCTCGCTGGACTGCCTCGGCGTCGAGAAGCGCAAGCAGGGTCGCTCGAAGTACGGCGCCAAGGCCGTCAAGTCCTGATCCCGCCGCTCGCGATCTCGCTGAGCACGAACCCGTCTCCGTCCCGCTTTGATTGTCATAGTCTTTTCTCGTTCGGCCTGTCGTGTCGAGTGCCCCCGCCGCGTGTGCGTGGGCAGACACCTTCGCGGCCGCGCAATACCTGTCAGGAGTTGATGCAATGGGTGGCAAGTCGTTTACCAAGTCCGCTGAGCAGCTTCGTCCCGATCCCCGCTTCCAGGACCTCGTCCTGTCGAAGTTCATCAACTGTCTGATGGAGCGCGGCAAGAAGGCCACCGCCCAGCGCATCATGTACGACTGCCTCGACATCATCGCGATGAAGCTCGAGAAGGAGACCGACCCGAACGCCCCGAAGACCTCGATCGAGATCTTCAAGATGGCGCTCGAGAACGTCAAGCCCTTCGTCGAAGTCCGCTCCAAGCGCGTCGGTGGTGCGAACTACCAGGTGCCGCTGCAGGTCCGCGCCAAGCGTCAGCAGTCGCTGGCCTTCCGCTGGATCCTCGATGCCTCGCGCAACGAGAAGGGCCGCCCGATGGCCCAGCGCCTCGCCGATGAGTTCTACGCCGCCGCCAAGAAGGAAGGCAAGGCCATGGCCACGCGCGATCAGACCCATCGCATGGCCGAGGCCAACAAGGCCTTCGCGCACTTCGCGTAATCTTCGCGGCCACCTCGATCAACATCACGTATGTTTCAGGCGGGCCCGAGTGTTTCGGGCCCGTCTGCTTTTCGGCGCGGGGTACCCCCTCTCTCCGAGAGGGGCGAGCTCATGCGGCCTCGCGCCACGGATGAGTTCCGGCCTCCGGATCAGTCGTCGCCCGCTATCGCTCCGCGCGCATCAGTGACCCGACCCGGCAGCACGTCCCGCTCGTGCAAGACCCCTCCCGCCTGACTTCGATCTTTCCTCGCGATACCTCGCGAGCCCACGCCAAACTGGCCGATGGCCCTCTGTGTCCGCAATTGCTCGCTCACTCACTCACTCGCGCTCGCCTTCGCCCACCGCACCGCACACCACGCCGATTCCCGCTGGCTCCATCACCTCTCACCGCCGCATGACCGCTCCGCTCCCAACTCGCGCCGACATCATGCCCCAATGGTGCAAGAGCGTCATCCGTTGGGGCGTGCTGTGGTTCCTGCTCACGCTCGCCAGCGTGTCGATCCACGCGTTCACCTGGATGGCCGCGGCACCATCAAGCGCCGCAGAGCCCGAGTACGCGACATGGAAGATCCTCGGCAACGTCTTGGCGATGCCGACCGCGCCCGGCTGGTTCGCCATGGTCCGAATCATGGGCGGCCTCAACGGCTCCTCGCTCCGCTTCGCGATCGGCGCGAGCCTGATCGGCTGGATGCCCTGGCTCATCGCGGCGTGGACCATCCTGCGACTGCGAGCCCGTCTGCTCCGTGTGAGCCCGATCACCCGCGACGCGACGCCGCGTTCGTCCGTCCGCCCGCAGCCCGCCCCCGACGGCATCGATGCCCGCTCGTCGGACTCAACACCTGAGCCCGAAACCACAAGCCGCTTCTCGCGCCGTCGGCTCCTTGTCGATGGCGCCGGCAGCGCCGTCGTGGTCGTCGGCGCTGGTGGCTACGCGCACGCAACGATCCAGGAGCCGTGGGCGATCCGAGTTCGCGAGTTCACCGTGCCGATCAAGGATCTGCCCGCGAGCCTCGATGGCCTGGTGCTTTCCGTCGTCGCCGATCTGCACTACGGCCCGCGAGTCCCCGCCGCGCATGTCGAACACGCGATCGCCGCCGCGATCGCGATCAACGCGGACATCGATCTACTGCTGGGTGACTACATCCACAACGGGCCAACGTTCATGCCGCGCGTGATCCAGCTCATGCAGCCGCTCATCGCGCGCGGGCGCAGCATCGGCATCATGGGGAATCACGAGAGCTACTTCGGCGGCTTTGCGACCAACGCGGCGCTGCTCGGCCGATCGGGCATCATGCTCCTCCAGAACCAGCGGGCCATCGTTCGTCGCAGTGCGCCCGGCCAGCCGGTCACGATCACGCAGAGCACGCCGACCGATGCGCCCGACGCTTCGCGCGACGGGCTCGTCATCGCGGGCGTTGAAGACCTCTGGACACAGTCGCCGAGTGCAAACATCGCGCTCGAAGGCATCCCCGCCGATGTGCCGCGAGTCGTTCTTTCGCACCACCCGGACTACGCCGAGGCCAGCGTCTTCGCATCGCGCAACGGCAAGCCCCCGAGCCAACGCGCCGATCTCATCCTCAGCGGCCACACCCACGGCGGCCAAGTCTCCCTCCCCCTGATCGGCGCTCCGATCGTTCCCTCTGACCATGGTCAGAAATACCGCTCCGGCCTCTGCAACGGTCCCGCCTGCCCGGTCATCGTCACCAACGGCATCGGCGTCTCGCTCCTGCCCATCCGCATCGGCGTCCCACCCGAAGTACTCAAGGTGACGCTCACGCGAGCGAACGTGCTGGCGTAACTCATGCCGAAGGGAGCCCGGAGCGCAAGCTGCGGCTTCAACCCTGCGCGACGAGATTGTCCACGACATCGGAGTACGCAGGGGACACAGAGATTGCAGAGGAACGCAGAGAAGACAGGGGAACTTGTACACGGAGCACGCGGAGGGACGCGGAGAGGGGAGAGAAACGCGGCGGCTGATCCGGGTGGGGTTGAGCCGGGCTGGAATGGGATGAACCTGGATTGACTGGGTTGTGATTTGATGTAATGGATTGATACGGATCGCCGTTGTGTCCCGCGCCTTTGGACGCCGTGCCTGAGGCTCTGCGAAGGCACGGATTGAACACTCGCGAGCGACAACGTCAACACGTCAACGCGTGACGCGCATCGCATGGGCCTGCCTTTCCCCCATGTATTGAACTCCGTGTTCCTCCGTGCCCTCCGCGACCTCCGTGTACCTGCCTTTCCCGTTCACACGGCGAGGCCGAATACACTGCCCCATGGACAGCGATTCGCCAGCCCTGGCCCGTTATCACCGGCAGATGCTCCTGCCCGAGATCGGCCTCGCCGGCCAGCAACGACTCGCGGCCTCGCACGCCATGATCATCGGCCTTGGTGCCCTCGGCTGCCCCGCGGCGGACCTTCTCTGCCGCGCTGGGGTCGGTCGCCTCACGCTCATCGATCGCGACACGGTCGAGACCACAAACCTCCAGCGGCAGACGCTCTTTGACGCCACGGATGCCGCGGCGGGTTCGCCAAAAGCCGAGGCCGCCGCCCGCCGACTCGCGCGCATCAACCCAACGACGGTCATCCATCCGATCGCCGACGACTTCGTCGCCGAGGATGCTGAGCGCGTCCTCTCCCCGCACCCGCGCCCCGGCGTCTTGCTCGATTGCACCGACAACTTCGAGGCCCGCTACCTGATCAACGACGTCTGCGTGAAGCTCGGCGTGCCGCTGATCTACGCCGGCGCGATTGGCACGACCGCGATGTCGATCTCGATCTTGCCCGGCGCCAGCGCGTGCCTCCGCTGCGTGTTTCCCGATCCGCCGATGGGCGACGTGGGCACCTGCGACACCGTCGGCATCTTCGCGCCCGTCAGCGCGATGATCGCCAGTTGGCAAGCCGGCGAAGCGATCAAGGTGCTCGCCGGTCAACAGGGTTTGCTCTCGCGATCGCTGCTCAGCATCGATGCGATGGACGCCCGGACGCGGCAGATCGATCTCTCGAAATCCAAACGCGACGATTGCCCGTGCTGCGGCCTGCGGCGGTTTGAGTTTCTCGAACTTCGACCCGAAGACAATCGCGCGGTCGGATGCGATCGGCCCGGCGAGGGCGCGGCCGCTGCCGGGCGTGTTAGTGGTGGTGCGGGGGGTGGTGGGGTGTTCCGTCGCCCGGCCCGCGCTCGCGTGCTGTGCGGGCGAAACGCGGTGCAAATCGCCGGTTCGGGGGATTTGCAGCTGGATGTGCTTCTTGCGCGACTGGCCGCGGTGGGGCGGTTTGAGCGTTTGGGGCACGCAGTGACTGGTGTGCTGGATGTCGGATCTCCCGCGGCAGAAAAAAACTTGGACCAAGCGCGTTCCATCGGTGTCGAATCTCCCATCCAACTGACCATCTTTGCCGACGGCCGCGCGATCATCGGCGGCACGACCGATGTCGGGATCGCGCGATCGCTGTACGCTCGGTACATCGGCGGTTGACCTTTTCGCGCGCTCATCGTCCACGCTCGTCGCACGATTCACTCGAATCATCCGCTCATCCGCTCATCCGCTCATCCGCTCGACACGGCACGCACGCGCTGGCGTCGACAGTCACCCTCACCAGGA
>JAIEQQ010000379.1 GCA_019747615.1 Phycisphaerales bacterium | reverse complement strand
CGGCTTGACCCTTCTCACGGCAAGGCGCTGTACCAAGTCGCGTGCGCGCACGCGAACATCCACCGACACAGGGCTGCGACCGGCAATGCAGATGCGAATGCGCGGACGGTCGTGATCGACGCGTTGGCTCGCGCGATCAAGGCGGCGCCGGTGAACAAGACGTTCGCGGTCAAGGACCCTGCATTCGATCTCGTGAGAGAGTCGGCGGAGTTTCAGGCGATGACAAAGTAGTACGGATTCGTGGTGAGCAGGACTTCGGAGAAGTGCGTCGAATAGCTCTCAGCCGTTGCGGCGGGCGAAGTCTTTGATGAACTGTGCGAGGGCTTCGCAGCCGGCTTTGGGGAAGGCGTTGTAGGTGCTGGCGCGCATGCCGCCGGCGGCGCGGTGGCCGGCGAGGCCGTCCATGCCGTGGGCTTTGGCTTCGGCGGTGAAGCGTTGGTCGAGGGCTTCGCCGGCGCGGGCGCGGAAGACGATGTTCATGAGCGAGCGGTCTTCCTTGCGGGCGTGGGCGATCCAGAAGTCGCTGGTGGCGTCCAGGGCGTCGTAGACGAGCTGGGCTTTCTCGAGGTTGCGGGCGTGGAGCGCGGGGAGGCCGCCCTGGGCCTTGATCCACTTGGCCATGAGGCCGACGGTGTAGATCGCGAAGGCCGGCGGCGTGTTGGGCATGCTGACGTCTTTGGCGAACGTGCGGTACTGGAGCATGCGCGGCAGCGCGGGGTCGGCGCGCTCGATCAGGTCATCGCGAACGATCACGATGGTGGCGCCGGTGGTGCCGAGGTTCTTCTGGGCGCTGGCGTAGATGAGGCCGAACTTGGAGATGTCGGTGGGGCGGGAGTAGATGTCTGAGCACATGTCGCAGACGAGCGGGATGCCGGGGGGCGAGGCGGGGAGGCGTTCGGAGCCGTCGGCGTTGCGCCATTGGGTGCCGAAGATGGTGTTGTTGGAGGTGAAGTGGACGTAGGCGGCGTTTGGGGTGAAGCGGGTCTGGCTCGCGGCGGGGATGTAGGTGTGATTGGTGTCGGCGCTGGTGGCGGCAAGGTTGATGGTGGCGTTGCGTGGCTTGGCCACGGCGTGGGCGTCGTCGTACGAGCGCTGGCCCCAGTAGCCGGTGACGATGTGGTCGGCGGTCTGGTTGGCACCCAGCAGGTTGGTGGGGACGATGAAGTTCTGCGAGGAGCTGCCGCCGGTCATGAAGAGGATGCGGTAGTTCCTGGGGACATTGGCGATGGAGCGGATCTCGGCCTCGGCCTCGACGATGACCTCGTCGTAGACCTTGGCGCGATGGGAGTGTTCCATGATGCCCAGGCCGGAGCCCTTGAAGTTCCAGATGTCTTCCTGGATCTGGCGGATCACTTCTTCGGGCAGGTAGCTGGGACCGGCGTTGAAGTTGAAGGCGCGATCTGAAGAGCCCCCGGTGCGGGCCGTACTCGAAGCGGGCGAGTTGGTTGCGAAGGGCTTGGTGGCGCTGGCGGTTGAGGGTGTCATGTGTGGTCCTTCGTGCGGCGCGGGGGCGATGACCAGGGGCTCGAGAGGGGAGCGGGCGGGTCGGCATCGTGGCCCGAGCGGTTTCCAAGGATATGACGGTTATGCGGGCGATCGAGGCGGCGCTTGTCGGTTGGTCGTCGTTCGGAGTCAAGTTGGTGGGCAATGATCCCCGATAACTCTCGGGCGGACGCTGCGCTGTCAGGCGCTCGTGCGCGCCATAAACGTCCAGTGATCGCGGAGTACAGCCTTTGGCCGAGCCTGCCAAACCACAAGCGAGCGTCAAGCCGAGCGTCACGATCACCAAGGGCGCAAGCAAGGGTGGCGGCGCGGGCGCTGCGGGGGCCGCCTCAGCGGGGACGGTGAGCGCGGCGGCGGGTGCGGGGAGCGGTGGAACGCGATCGCGGGTGGATTGGCGGGCGGTGTGGCCGATTCCGGCGGCGCTGGGGGCGGCGGCGTTGCTCGTGGGCGGTTTGGCGGTGGGGATCATGCGAGCGCCGAAGGCGGACCCGACGCTGCCGCTGCGCGAGGCGCAGGGGCTGGTGGAAGAGGGAAGGTTCGAAGAGGCGATCGAGGTGGTGAACTTGAAGGTTGCCCCGGGCGTGCGCGAGGGCTCGATCGGGCGCGAGCGGCACGTCGAGATGTTGCTGCTGCGGGCGAGGGCGATTGCGCAGGGGCAGGTGAAGCTTGCCATCGATCGCGCGGAGAACCACGCGTCGGTGATCGCGGATCTTGATGGGGCTGTGGATCTTGGGCATGTGCTGACGCCGGATGAGAGCGTGATGCTGGCGTCGGCGCTGGTGGCCACGGGCAAGTCTGATCGGGCGCTGGAGATCGTGCGGAAGTTGCCGGAATCTGAGAACGCGCGCCGGCAGGCGATGCTGATGCGGATCGTGGAGCAGAATCTCCGGGCGAAGAATGTGCAGTACGACGCGACGCTTGAGATCCTGAGCAAGATGATGGAGTCGCCGAAGCTCTCGGCGGATGAGCGGGCGTGGCTGGTGGCCAAGCAGGCGGAGCTTCGGTTGGCGGTGGGCGCTGACGACGAGGCGATCGGGCAGTTGCTGAGGGTGCTGCCACGGATGGAGGGGGTGTCGAAGGAGCTGCGTGGGGAGCTTGCGTATTTGTTGGGTCGCGCGTATTTCCAGCTTGCAGAGAAGCAGCGAGCGGACCCGGCGCTCATGACGCAGGCGGAGCGACAGCTTGAGAGCGCGCTGGAGCTGCTGGATGTGACCTCGGCGCGTCGGGTTGAGGCGCAGTTGATGATCGGGCGCGTGATGCAGGGGACGGGGCGATCGGAGGAGGCGAAGGAGACGTTTGCGAAGCTGCGCAGCATCGCGCCGGGGGAGAGCACGCCGCCCAGCGCGTTGCTCGGGCTTGCGGAGGCGATGAGTGCTACGGGCGATGACGACGGGGCGATCGCGACATACGCGGAGTTGATCGACGGGCTGGGGCGAGTGAAGGACGGCGCGGCGCCGGTGCGTGTTGATGCGCTGGGGCCGAGTCTGATGGAGCGGCAGGCGGATCGGTTTGTTCGAGAGGACTTCCCGCGGGCGCTGCAGTATGCGCAGCTCGGCGAGCGGGTGTACAAGAAGGCCGGCGAGGTTCCGGGTCCGGTCTTGCTGGCGCTGGCGCAGAGCCACCGGCGGGTGGCGATGGCGGCTTTGGCGGAGGCGAAGGAGTCACGCGCTGTGCTCGGGCCGGGCGCTGGCGGCGGGCACGGCGCTGGCGGCGGCGATTCGTACAAGGAATCTGGCGGCGGCGCTGAGCACGGCGATGAGCACGGGGCCGCGAAGGATGCGGGAGCGGGAGCGACGGCGGGGAAGACGAAGGCTGGCGACGGTGATGCGCACGGTGCTGGCGACGCGCATGGCTCGGGAGATGGGCATGGCGCGGGAGCTGGAGCCGGGGGCGTGTCGGTCGTGACGGCCAACGAGGCGAAGCGGCACTTCTTCGAGGCGGGTCTAAACTTTCGCGCGCACGCGGACACCGTGGTCGTCTCGGATGACAAGGCGTACGGCGAGTCGATGTTCAGTGCGGGGGACTGTTTCGATCAGGCCGCGGATCGGGCGGGGGCGAAGGCGGCGTTTAGTACGTATATCGAGGGCGCAGCGGATGATGATCCGCGCCGTCACGAGGCGCGTCTTCGATTGGCGCAGATCTTCCAGGCCGAGCAGGATTACGCCGCGGCGATCGAGTTGTATCGACGGCTCGCGGGGATCACGCTGAAGGTGGAGAATGGGAAGGCGAGCATCGCGCCGGACCCGGATGGGGCGCGGGCGGGCGAGTGGGGGGATCGGTCGATGGTGCCGCTGGCGCGATCGCTGCTCAGCGATGGCAAGGCCGGGGGCGACCAGATGGCCCGGTTGGTGCTGGACGAGGTGATCTCGGGGCGGCGCGTGGGGCCAAAGAGTGACATCTTCCGCGATGCGATCACGGAGCTTGGCGAGATCGAGCACATGAGCGGCGTGGACTACGCCAAGGCGATCGGATTGCTGCGTCGGGCCGAGGGGTATGACAAGCATCCGCGGATCGGTGTGGTGCGGTACAAGCTTGCGGATTCGAGCCGGCTGTCGGCGGCGGAGATTCAGGGCGAGCTGCGGCAGACGATGCCGCAGGCGCGCCGGAGCGAGCTGGAGGTGGTGCGCGAGGAGCGGCTGCGGGTTGCTCAGGCCAAGTTCCAGGAAGTCATCGATGACCTGGGCTCGCAGCCGAGTGCGGGGCTGAGCGCCAGCGAGCGGGTGATGCTGCGGAACAGCGCTTTCTATGTTGCGGACTGCGTGTTTGACCTTGGGCGGGACTTTACCGGGGCCATTGGGCTGTACGACCAGGCGGCGCAGCGATACGCGAACGATCCGTCGGCGCTGGTGGCCAGAACGCAGATCGTCGCGGCGTATGTCGCGATGGGCAAATGGGACGAGGCGCGACGCGCGCACGATCTGGCCAAGCGGCAGCTTCAGTTGATCCCCGAGCAGGCGCTGAACGACCCGAACCTGCCGATGCAGCGGCGGCACTGGCAGAAGTGGTTTGATGCGCAGACCGAGCTGGAGCGGCGGGCGGGGGCTCAGGCGGACGCGAACGCGGCGAAATCGCCTTGAACTGGGGCCAGCGGGGCGTGGCCATGGGGAGCGGGCGGTGGTGCGAGCGCGGGCTGGATGACGGGCGGGATGATCCGACGCGATTTTGCTCCAGTCAGCGGGCCGATCGGGCCGAAGGTGAATCTTGAAGCGGCAGCGCCCTCGGAGAGGGCGTGGCGTTTGGCGACTGGCCGTGGGAGCGATGGCAATGGGCACTCAAGCATCAGGGGCGGAGCACGGCGCGCAGGCGGGTGAGCGGCTGCTGCGAATCGCCAGCAAGGCGTGCGAGACGGCGCGGAAGCTCGATGTCGCGTCGCGGGAGCTGAGCGCGGCGGTGTCGACGGGCGATATCGACGGCGTGCTGGTGGCGCTGGATCTTCGCGAGCCGCTCGTTGAGCAGTTACGCACCGAGCACGATGAGATTCACCCGCTGGTCCGCCTGCTTGATGAGCGGGGCGGTGAGCTGTGGGCGGGGGTG
>JAIEQQ010000253.1 GCA_019747615.1 Phycisphaerales bacterium | reverse complement strand
TGAAGCCCTTGGGGTTCTCGCCGACCCAGCCGTTGAAATGCTTGGTGGTGTGCAGCGGTTGCGACGCATCGCCGACAAAGTGCGACAGCACGCCCATCTGCACCATGATGTTGGCCTTGGCCATCTCAAGCTGCGGCGCGCGCGCCGGGTCGTTCAGTTTCTCCAGCGTGCGATACGTCTTGAAGCTTGAGATGAGCTTCGCGTGGTGCTCGCAGATCGCGTGCGGCAGGAATCCCGCCCATTCCTTCTGCCCCGTTGTGTCAAGCCGCTCGTTGTACGGCGGGCGATCGCTGGCCTTGAACTGCCCCGTCGCGGCGGGCTTGTCCTCATCCTTGTGCGTCGCACGCGCCACCGCCATGTCACGCACGAAGCGGTACCGCAGCGGGTTGATCGTGTCGATCGTGAGCCCGAACTCCTCGAGATCCTCGATATCGATGAAGTGGTCCATCGCGTTCTCGTGGATGAGGAAGCCCGATTGCACGCCCCGCCAGCGATCGGGCTCCGCGGCTTGCCAGCCGACGCTGTGGATCTTGTCGCGATCACGCAAAAACGCCGGGGCCGTCGGGTCCAGGCCGTCCAGCGCCAGCCACGTGATCGCGCGATGGCCGACCGCGTCCCACGCCATCGCGGGCGAGGCGACGACGAACAACGAGCCGATCGTGATCGTTCGTGCGAACATCTGGCAGAGGACAACGCGGGGTGTGCGTGAGCGGATCATGTGATCATCCTGTATCCGTCCCGTTCTGACGCGTGCGAGCACACGCGACAGGTGCGAGCCGGAGAGTGTGCGTTGTTCAGCGAAAACGGAAAGAGTCAGAACAATCGAGGGGCAGTGCGGGCCGTTGCAAGCGACACGCGCTGCTTCATTTCACGCGTTCGGGCTTCTGCTCGCGGGCCATCAGGCGGCCGATCGCCTCGATCGGATCAAGCCCCTCAAAGAGCACGGAGTTCACCGCCCGAGTGATCGGCATGTCTACGCGGTACTTCTCGGCGAGGTCAACCACGCTCTTGGTGGTGGCGACACCTTCGACGACCGAACGCTGCTGCGACAAATAGTCGTCCAGGCGCAGGCCCTTGCCCAGCGCCTCGCCGCAGGAGCGGTTGCGGCCTTCGGGGGAGAAGCAGCTCGTGGCCAGGTCGCCGGCACCGGCGATGCCAAAGAACGTGTCCTGCGATGCGCCCATCGCGGTGCCCAGGCGAGCGATTTCTGCGACGCCTCGCGCCAGCAACGCGCTCTTGGCGTTGTACCCGGCCTGAAGGCCGTCGAGAATGCCCGCCGCGATGGCGATGACGTTCTTGACCGCGCCGGCGAGCTCGACGCCGATGACATCGGGCGTGGTGTAGACGCGCATCCATCGCGTCGCGAAGAGTCGCTGGATCTCGAGGCGGAAGGCCTCGTCATCGCTGGCGCAGATCATGGTGGCCGGCAGGCAGCGGGCGAGCTCCGCGGCGATAGTCGGGCCGCTGAGCGTGCCGATCTTTCGCGGGCGCGAGTCCGGGTCGTCGCGGAGGACTTCGGTGATGATCTGCGTCGGGCGCAGCAGCGTGCCGTTCTCGATGCCCTTGGCCACCGAAAGCACACTTGCATCCCGCGGCACAAACTTGCCCAGCCGCTCCCACACGCTCCGGCAATACTGCACGGGCACCGCCGACACGATCAGCTCCGCACGCGACAAGGCCTCGCCATCGCGCAGCGACACGCGGACCTCGTCTTGCAACCGCAGCCCCGCCAGGCGTTCGCTCGAGCGAGCCTGCGCGACGTGCCCGGCCTCCTCGGCGGAGTGGCCCCACATCGTGACGCGCGGGCGAGCGTGCAACGGCTTATTGAGCCGTTCCGGGTCCGTCAGGATCGACGCGCAGACGAGCCCCATCTGCCCGAGCCCCAGGATCGTGACCTCAGGCCGGTCGTCACCGGCGGGCTGGCTGCTGTTTGGCTTGTGGTTCGGTGGTGTCATCGAGGGAGCGCAATCGTTGGGCTCATGCGGGGCGGGGGGGGGCGGGGGGGCGATGTCACGGAAGAATAGCGAAATCAGTCGCCGACATCACGCCAAATCGCGCCGCCATCACCGAAATCCTCACGAACCGCGCCGATCGGAGCTGCGTATGTCCGGTTGTCTCCCGACGCCTTGCCGGTCTACCGTTTGCCTCGAACGACCGCCGCCGCGACCGGCAGCGTCTTCTCCCGCCGGGTTCTCTGGCGCTTTGATGGAAGGACTCCATGGCTGTGCATTCACACGACGGGCACGCTCACTCCCCCGCCAGCGAAAAGTCGCAGGCGCACTCCCACGCGCACGAACACAAAGTCGAAGACGGCGTGGCCTGCTGCTCGCACCACCAGATGTCCGAGCTCCAATCCGAGCGATACCTCACGCTGTACTTCGTCGGCATGAGTCTGCTGTTGGTCACGCGGCTGGCGAGCTGGTTCTTCGTCCCTGACGCCGTCTCGGCAGATGTCGCGCAGATCCCCGCCGTGATCGCGGCCCTCATGCTCGGAGCTCCGCTCTTTTACGCGAGCTTCAAAGAAATCCGCCTCGGCCAGCCCTCCAGCAGCTCGCTCGCTGCGCTAGCGCTGATTGGCCTTCTGGCCCTCAGCAAGTTCGAGGCCGCCGGTTGGGTCGCATTCATCCTGCTCGTCGCCGATCAGGTCCTGCGGCGCACCGCCTTCAGCGCCCAGCGCGTGATCGAGCAGCTCGTCCAACTCACCCCCGATATCGCCCGCCTTGTCGATGCCAGCGGCGAGCGCGAAGTCCCGCTCGGCCAGATCAAAGTCGGCGATGTTGTCCGCGTCCGCCCCGGCGAGAATCTCCCGATCGACGGCGTGGTCGCCGCGGGCCGCTCGACGCTGGATCAGGCCTCGCTCACCGGTGAAGCCGCGCCGCACGAGGTTCAGGTCGGCGAGCCGGTCTATGCCGGCACGACGAACCTCTCGGGCTCGCTGGATGTCCGCGTGACGCAGGTCGGCGGCGATACGACGATCGGTAAGGTGACGCAGCTCATCTCCGCCGCCGAGAAGGCCAAGACCCCGCGCCAGCTGCTCATCGAGCAAGTCGCTCGGTTCTATGTCCCCATCGTGCTCTCGCTGGCGTTCCTGACGTGGTTCCTCTCAGATCAGGCCGTCGGCCTTGAGCGAGCGGTCAACGTCCTCTTCGTCGCCTGCCCCTCTGCACTTCTCATCAGCTCACCGACCGCGCTGGTCGCCGCGTTCGCTTCCGCCGCTCGCCTGGGCATCATGATCAAGGAAGCACGCTTCCTCGAAGCCAGCGCCGACATCGACACCGTCGTCATGGACAAGACCGGCACGATCACCACCGGCCGCTTCGTGGTTTCGCGTCTTGCGCCCGCCGCGGGCGTTGAGGGTGCAGAGCTCCTCACCGCCGCCGCCAACGGCGAGCAGCAATCCAACCACCCCCTGGCCCGAAGCATCCTGGCCACCGCCACCTCCGCACGAATCCCACTCGACACCTCGGCATCCTTCGAAGAGATCCACGGCCGCGGCGTCAAGGCCTCCACCAACCTCGGCGAGGTCTTCGTCGGTCGCGCCACCTGGCTCCAAGAGCTCTTCCCCGCCATCACGTCCGAAGTCGAAAACGTCAACCAGCGCATCGAGGGCATGACCGGCGTCCACGTCGTCAAGGACGGACGCTACCTCGGCTGCGTCGGCCTCGAAGACAAGGTGCGATCCAACACCAAGGGCGTGATTGATCGCCTCCGCGAACTCGGCGTCAAGAAGATCTCCATCTTCACCGGCGACCGCCTCAGCGTCGCCCAGCGCGTCGGTGTCACTGTCGGCGCTGACAGCATCGAGGCCGAGTGCCTCCCCGCTGAGAAGCACGAGCAGATCCAGGCGTTGGTCAAGCAGGGTCGGCGCGTCCTCATGGTCGGCGACGGCATCAACGACGGCCCCTCGCTCGCCGCGGCCGACGTCGGCGTGGCCATGGGTCTGGGCGGCTCAGATATCGCCACCAACTCCGCCGGCGTGGCGCTCATGAACGACGACCTCTCACGCATCCCCTTCATGGTCGAGCTGGCCCGCATGTCGCGCTCGATCATCAGCCAGAACATCGCGATCTCGATCATCGTCGCCATCGTCGGCCTGGCGCTGGCGTCCTCGGGCTACATCGATACGCTCGTCGCGTTGCTCTTCCACTTCGTGGGCGATGTGCTGGTCGTGCTCAACAGCTTCCGCCTCTTCCGCTTCGGCGAGGCATATGCCGAGACCGAAGTCCCCGAGCAGGACGCGACGCCGCAGAAACGCCGCGGCGGATCGGTAAATCTGGTGGCGGCGCAGCCAGCGTGATCGGAGCCATCAGCCGACAGCCGCCAGCGATCAGCTTGAAGGCCGCAGAGCTCAGGGACTTCGAATCCTTCACGGCTCCGCGGCAAGCGACAGAGCATGTGACACAAACACCAGAGGCACCGCGACGAATCGCGGTGCCTCTGTCTTTAGCATTGCCGGCTGCCGATTCCCGATTGCCGACCCGCCTCAGAAGTTGAATATCGCCTCAAACGCCCGCGGGATCAGGCCCTTCTCCGACGAGTCCTTGACCTGCCCGATGTTCTTGACGCGGAGCGTGAGGTCTGCGAGCTGTGACGATTGCACCGTGTTGCTCTTGCTGATGTCCTTGGGGTCGCAGAGGCCGCTGAGGACCATGGTCTGCGATTCGTTGTCACTGCTGACGGCCTTGCGTGCCTCGACCAGCAGGAGGCCGTTGGGTTTGACATCGATGACGACCGCCGCGATGCGTGCGGTGAACTTGTCCTTGCGTTCGTACGTGCCGTTGCCCTTGTATGAGTTGCTGCCGCCGATGCCGACATCCGGGCTTTCTTCGATGCCGTCTTCGAGCGTGTTCTTCAGCAGCAGCGCCTGAAGCGAGGGGAACTGCCGCAGCGTCGCCGCCAGGTCGTAGTTCTTCTTCGAGTCCAGCTTCTGCTCGTGCTTCTGATTGGACGTTTCGTTCACGATGATGTCGATCTTGTCGTGAAGCTGGTACTTGCGCGGCTCCGGCGGGATCACCATCATCAGCGACAC
>JAIEQQ010000622.1 GCA_019747615.1 Phycisphaerales bacterium | reverse complement strand
TCAGATGGTCGCGGCACGCCGAGAAGACACCCTGCCGCTCAACCGGCTTGGCCCGCTGCAAAAATGCGAATCCGGCGATGTTCCGCGCCAGTCGCACGCGCGAAGAGATGACCACGTCGCTGTCCGGTCCATCGCCGCGAAGCCACGGCGCACCGGCCTGTACGGCGCTGTGCTGGATGGGAGCGCCCGCGTCGCTCACGCCTGAGTCTCCGGTCGCTCAATGCCGAACGACACCGCCCGCAACTCACGCTCGAGGTCCCGCACCTCATCGCGCAGCCTCGCCGCTCGCTCGTACTGCTCCGATGACACCGCCTCGCCCAGATGCTTACGCAGCGTCACCAGACGAGCCGCCATCTCCGCCCGCTGACGCATGCGCTCGTCCTCGTCGCGCCGCTCATCGCTCGCGGCATCGCCGGCCCCGTGCAGCCCGCGACCCCCGGCGAATCTCGGCGCGCTCGGGTCACGCGTCGCAGCGATGCGGCGCGGCACCTTGCCCGCGTGGTGCGTCGCACCCTCGTGCGCCCGCATCAAAATGCCGCCGAGCTGAGCGACAAACGCCTCGTAGCACGATGCGCACCCGAGCTTGCCATCGGTCTTGAACTCGTTGAACGTCAGCCCGCACTTGCCGCACGCCAGCGCCCTGGGTGTCTCGGGCGTAGTCGGGTCCATGCCCGCAGTCTGCTGCGACATCTCCGCCGCGGCTTTCAGCGGATCGGCGATCGTCCCTCCGCCCCCTCCACCCCCCGCGCCGCCCCCGCCCATCTCGCGGATCGCACACCGCTCGCACAAATGCCGCTCGACTCTGACCCCGTTCACGACCATGATGTCGTGCACCGTCGCCTCGTTCTCGCACGCATCACACCGCATCAGACGATCGTATGCGCGGGGGGCGTCGGCAATCGGGAGGCGTCGGCAATCGGGATTCGGCAATCGGCAATCGGGAGAGGCAGAACACCAAGACGCCGGCACGCCGCGTCTAAGGATCGTCTGCCTTCACACGATTGCCGATTGCCGAATCCCGATTGCCGTCGCCCGCAAAAGAAAACGTGCCCGTTTCCGGGCACGCTCAACGATCATTTAGTGAAATTGAATCGAGTACCATGCGCGCCACGCCCAAAGGCCTGCCGCGTCACGCAGCCGAATCACTCAGCCTTGTTGCCCAGCAGGTTCTGCTGGCGGGTGTAGCCATCGCGGCGGCGCAGCGGCTTGATCACAAGGCCGGACTTGATGGCCTTCGTCGACGCGTACAGACGCACCGGCACGCCATCAACCAGCGCCAGAACCTTCTGCAGGTTCGGACGGAACTTACGGCGGGTGATCCCAGTGGGCTTCAAACCGAAGCCGCCCTTCTTGATCGCCTGGCCGCGCCATGCGCGCTGCTTGCCGTAGGAAGACTTTTTGCCGGTGAACTCGCAAACGTAAGGCATGGGGTAGCTCCGTCAGGGCCTCGATTATTGACCGCATCGCCGCCGGAGGCAAGCTCAATCCGCTGTTCGGCTCGTATCAGCCAGAGAAGTTCACACCCCGGGCCGCCTGACGGGCCAGAATCTCGGCCATGAACGACTCCGAAGCATCCGCTCGAGCCAGTCTTTCGGTCTCAACTGCCTCCCGCCGGGCGCTCGCGGCTTCCCTCGCCGCCTCAAGCCGCTCCCGCTCGTTGGTCGCCTCGTCCCTTCGGGCCTCCTCGGCACGCCGCTCCTCACGCCGGGCCTGAGCCGCCTCGCGCGCCTCGCGAGCCCGCTCGATCGACTCGTCCACCACATCCAAGATCAGGCGTGTGTTCGCATCCTTTACCTCCGCCACGAGCAATCGTGCGGTTGCCGGCGTCACGGGCGTACCCGACGCGGCGGCCCCGAGCGTTGTATTCACGAGTTGGAGGGCGGCGGTGTTCACGCGTCCGCGGCGTGCACGCCGCGAACATCCCCTTCGGCCCGAGAACCACGCGACTTCAGCCAAGCTCGCTCAACGCCCGCGATCTGTCGCAGTGCCGCCAGCCCAGACAGCACCGCCGGCACAAGCTGCACAAGCGGCACAGTCGGCGCAGCCGTCAAACTTGCCGAGTGCGCCCAGCGCCGGAAACCCGAGTGCGCGTGCGTCCGAGCCATCGCGCGCCGCACGCCGGATTCACGCGGCGCGGGCGATTCGTCATTTGCACCAAAAACAGAACGCCCGCGGGAGTTCATCCCACGGGCGTTCGAAGGCATTCAGAGCGGTACGCGACGGTGAGGTCGCGAACGCAAGCTCTTAGTTCTTCGTGGTCTTTGCAGCGTCGCTGCAGCTACCGCTGCTGGAGCAAGCGCCCTTGTCCTTGGAGCAGCTCGAGCCGTCGGCGCAGGCCTTGCCGGTGGTCTTGCAGCACTCGGCGCCCTTCTCGCAGGCCTTGACTTCGGTCGTCGAAGCGGCGGCGTCGGTACGGCTGGCCTTGTTGCACGCGCCGAGCGCGAGGGTACAGGCGAACGCACAGGCAACGAGAGCAAAGCGGGTCGTCTTCATGGTCAGTTCCTCAAAAGAAAGTGAAACGGGTTTGGGCACGAGCGTGCCCGGACACAACATTCTAGCCCGTCTGAGTAGGACGCACGAACCGGGCGGTGGGTTCCGAAAATCGTTCAAAAAAGGGCCGGGCTCCAAAACTGAACCCGGGTCTTTCGAAAGTTCTGGGACCTCCGCACCGCACCACCGATCGGGGTCGTGATCATTCCGCCGCGGGCGCCGCATCCGCCGGGGCCGCAGCGACCATGGTCTTCTTGATCTTCGCCGCGAACGCGGTGCGACGGTCCGCCGTCTTGCGACGGGTCGACGGCGTGCCGCCGATCTCCGGGCCCTCTTCGGCGCCGACGAACTGGATCACGCACATCTCGCCGCCGTCACCGATGCGATGGCGACCGAGCTTCACGATGCGCGTGTACCCGCCCGCACGATCGCGGAAGCGCGGCACCACGTTGTCAAAGATGTGCTTGACCAGCTTCGGGGCCTTGCGCAACTCGCCGTAGCGGTTGCGCTCGACATCGGTGCCCGAGGGGATATCGAAGAACTTCTTCGCACGGTCCGCGGCGGACTCGATGCTCTTCTTCTCGTTCTCGCTGGCGTTCTTGGCCATGTACAGCCACTCGAAGCCGGGGCGATCCCAGCCGAGCTTGGCGATGACCAGGCGACGATCGTGCAGCGTGCCGCCCTTGGCGGACGTGATGATCTTCTCGACGAAGGGCTGAACAGCCTTCGCACGCGGGATGGTGGTGACGATCTGGCCGTGCTCGAAGAGCGCAGCCGCGAGATTTCGCAGCGTGGCGAGACGATGGGCCGTGGTGCGGCCAAGTTTGGAACCTGCCTTGCGGTGACGCATGGTGTGAACTCCGATTGCGGCTCGGGAAGCCAAGTGGTGAGATGTACGAAACAGACCGAGCGGAGAGTCTAGGCCGCTTCCGGGCTCAAGTCGTGTGGCCGAGTCAACTGTTCGGACCGCCACGGATCGCCGCCAGCCGGCGCTCTGCGGTCCGAATCGCGGCGTCACTTCGATCGATCCCGATCGCGGTTCGCCCAGTTTGGACCGCCGCGATGATGGTCGTACCGCTGCCGCAGCAGGGATCGAGCACCAGCCCGCCGGGCGGGCAGCAGGCTTGGACCAGAATTCGCAGGAGTTCAAGCGGCTTTTGAGTGGGATAGCCCGTCCGCTCCGCCGCCATGTTGTTGATCGACGGCACGTCCAACACGTCGGTCATCTTCTTCATCTGCCCTTTGAGGCGAACACTCGTCGCCGGGACCATCGGCGGATCGAACCAGTATGCCTCATGATCGATCGCGTAGTAGACAATATCGTCGTGTTTTCTCGCAAATCGCTTCGGCGAAGATCCACCGAGACCGTAGGACCAGATCAGGTGGTTCACAAACTGATCGGCCCCCAGCACCTCATCGAGCATGACCCGCACGCGATGGCTCGTTCGCCAGTCGCAGTGGATGAGCACGTTCGCCGAGCGCTTAAGCGCCGGCAGCGTCGCCGCGATCCGCTCGCGCAGCCAGGCGACGAGCTGGTCGGGGGTGCCGAAGTCGTCGTCGTATTCCGCCGTGTCGTCGGTCGAGTCGGCTCGCGCCGCGACTCGCCCGGCGTTCGGCGGGCGGTGCTGGGTTGTGCCGGTGTTGAACGGAATGTCGGCGTAGAGCATGTCAACCGAGGCCGGGGCCAAATTCCGGGCTGCTTCGAGCCAATCGGCGTGAACGAGGCGCGCTGAAGCCACCGGCGGGCCGGGGTCGGCGGTCGGTGGCGCTGGCGTCGGGGTGTGGGTGGTTGATTCGGACATGGGCAGAGACACGGGTCGGGTCGATCTTCTAGAAGACTTGGCCGGGCCCTGTCCGCGTGGTCACCCGCCCGCTGGAGTCTTCTATCAGCAGCGTGTCGCATTCGGTGAGGAACAGGCCGTGGTCGATGACGCCGGGGATGGCCTTGATCGCGGCGGCGAGGGCATCGAGCGTGCCGGGAATCGTCGCGGATAGGCCCATGTCCAGCACCCAGGCGTGATTGTCGGTGACGATCGGGACGGCGCTCGCGCCCGTGGTGTGACGCACGGAGTCAGGCCGATCCGCCGCTCGCGTCAAGCCCAACGAAATCAGCGCTCGCTCGGCGTGAACGGCGGCGAGCGGCAGCACCTCGACCGGCACGCGCCGCTTCTCGCCGAGGCGTGACGAGAGTTTGGAGTCATCGACGATGTAGACGCAGCGCCCGCGACTGGTGATCGCGGCGCTGGCGACGATGCGCTCGCGGGTCATCGCGGCGCCGCCGCCCTTGATCATTCGGAGCTCGGGATCGACTTCATCGGCACCGTCAACCAGCAGGTGGATCGCATCGACCTCGCCCAGCGGCACAACTCTGAGGCCAAGCGATGTCGCGAGGGTCGTCGTCGCGTCGCTCGTGGAAACGCAGGTGAGCGACCAGGAGTCGCGGGCGGCCTTCGCCGCGAGCGCCCGGACGAAGCGAGCGGCCGCTCGCCCGGTGCCGAGCCCGATCGTCATCCCCGGT
>JAIEQQ010000524.1 GCA_019747615.1 Phycisphaerales bacterium | reverse complement strand
CAGCACGCGATCAACAACGACTCCCGCATCGCGGCACCATTCGCCGAATCCCAGTTGCTCCAGGCACCGCACCGCGCCCTCGTTCAGGCAACACCCGCACACCTTCGCGCGGGGCCACGCCGAGCGTTCGATCAGCGTGATCTGAGCCGCGTCGCTTGCGCGCTGCGCCAGCCGCAGCGCGAACGCAGCGCCCGCCAGCCCCGCGCCGATCACCGCCACACGCACAGGCGTCCGAGCGCTCATGCACGCTCCCATCGCACCAGCGCACGAAACGGCCACGCCCGCGTCACCGTCGCGCCGGACATCCCAGCCCGCGCGGCCATCTCACGCAGTTCCGCCAGCGAGTACGCGTTGTACACCGATCGCACCGCGTCCACGCGCACCACAGGCGAGCGTGTGAGCACGCGCCCCGCGACCGCCGCCGCGATCAGCCCGCGACGGCATCGACGCAGATCGCTCACAACCACGCCGATGCGAGCGACTCGCGCCATCTCTCGCAGCACCGCCGTCGCCGCGTCTGCGTCCAAGTGGTGCAGGAACAGCGAGCACGTCACCACATCGATGCTCCGATCCGCCATCGGCAGTCCACGCGCGACCACATCGCGGCAGAGCGTCTCGCTCGCCATCCCGCCCGCGTTGAACCGATCGCGAACCGCCCCGAGCGCCTCGGCGCTGATGTCACACGCCGTCGCCTCGCAGCGGAACCCCGCGCGCGTCGCCCGACGCGCGACATCCAGCAGCACATCGCCCGAGCCGCTGGCGATATCCAAAAGGCTGAACGAAGCGGAATCGCCCGCGCGCCGCTGCAGCATCGTCGAGATCGGTCTCCAGATGCTCCTGCCCGCACCGGAGATGCGATTAATGCGGGCAAGCCCGCGCAGCGCACGCCGATGCTCCGAAGCATCCAGCCGCGGGTCATCCATCAACTCGGGTTGAAGCCGTCGCGCCAGCATACATCGGCGTCCGAAGCAGCCCGCGAGCTCAACACATCGCCCTGCGGACTGTCAAAACAGTAGTCCGCGCCGCCATCAGCCCCGGCACCAAAGCGCCCGGTGTGAATCCCAGTTCTTGCGGGCAACGACAGCGCCCGATTCGGCAGCCACCCAGTCATCGCTCAGTCTTGGCTCTGGGCGACGTCTTCCTCCGACGGCTGCACGACCACAAACCCATCGCCCTGGAACATCATCTGATAGCTCTCGCCCGAGCCGCGGCCCAGAAACGACCGCAGGCTCACATCCGTCTTGAACTCCGGCGACAGCGTCCCCGACCACGCCACCGTCGCCTGCGGATCAGTGAACACCGGGCTCCCCGGCGTCACCCGCAGCACCAGCGGCGGCCCCTGCGTGCCAAACGCCACCTGCCCATGCCCGCCCACCTTGACGTTAAACAACCCGCCGCTGGTGATGGCCGCGATCTTCCGCATCATCGTGATGTCCTTGCTGAGCGTCGGCTCCAGCGCCAGCAGGTCATTGCCGTTGACGAAGATCGTCTCGCCGTTGAGCTTCAGGACGTTGATGACCTTCCCGCCATCGGCCAGGTACAGCTTGCCGCGCCCCTCGGCCTTGCTGAGCGACGCCCC
The DNA here is from genome assembly GCA_019747615.1 of Phycisphaerales bacterium. The sequence goes on along the minus strand of JAIEQQ010000524.1, from coordinate 3,425 downwards.
CTCGCCGGTCAGCGCCTTCTTGAAGAAGTTGCCCAGCCCCTGCTCCAGCATCCCCTCGCGCGTGAACTTGATCTGGCCGGTATACGCGATCATCGCGCCGACTTTCATCCAGATCATGCCGTTGAGGTTGCACTCCAGCACGCGATCGGACTCCAGCTCAAACAGCCCCGAGTTGGCCGAGTCCTCGGCGTGGTCCGCGACAAACTGCGAGAGTGATGTTGCGCTCATGGGTTGTTCCTTGTCCCAAGGATACCCGCGCTCTGCGTCCGGTTGACGTTGTGGCCCCGTTGACCGAATCACGCGGCAAGCCAAGTCCCGCCGATTGACGGGGGCTGCATCCGGGGCTTCCTCCGCTCTACCCTGATCACCTATGAACGCCGCCGTCATCACCGCCCAGTCCGCCGACATCCCCGCGAACATCCGCTTCGCCACCGATTGGCCCGAACCCGGCGCGCCCGGCCCAGGCCAGGTGCTCATCAAGACCCTCTGCTCCTCGCTCAACCACCTGGACCTCTGGGTCGCCAAGGGCGTGCCCGGCTTGAAACTCACCTACCCGCGCATCTCCGGCTCAGACGCCTGCGGCGTCGTCACCGCCGTCGGCCCGGGCGTTGATCCGTCGTGGCTCAACAAAAGGGTCATCCTCAACGCCGCCGTGCTGGTCCCGCCATCACCCAAACCCCTCGACCCGCCCGAGCCCGACCTGCCAGACATCTCGATGATCGGCGAGCACACCCAAGGCACCAACGCCAGTGCGTTCCTCGCACCCGTCACCAATGTCCAAGCCCTCGCCGATGACGCCGACCCCGCCCTCGCCGCGGCGTTCGGCCTCACGTTCCTCACGGCGTACTCCATGCTCGTGACCAAGGCCAACGTCAAGCCCGGCCAATGGGTGCTCATCACCGGCATCGGCGGCGGCGTCGCCGGGGCCGCGCTGCAAATCTGCAAGCACCTGGGCGCGCGCACGATCGTCACCAGCCGCCACCAACGCAAGCTCGACGCCGCGAAGTCCCTCGGCGCCGATGCCGGAGTCCTTGACACCTCCGCCACCAACCCAGACCCCAAAGCCGGCGACTGGTCCCGCGCCGTCCGCCAGCTCACCGGCAACCGCGGCGTCGACATCGCCATCGATTCCTCCGGCAAAGCCACCCACCTCATGTGCATCAAGTCCCTCGCCCGCGGCGGCACCTACGCCACCCCCGGCTGCACCAGCGGCCCCGACGCCACCACCGACCTGGCCCGCATCTTCTGGAACCAGCTCCGCATCGTCGGCTCCACCATGGGCTCAAACGACGACTTCGCCAGCCTCGCCACCCTCTTCAACCGCGGCACGCTCCGCCCCACCATCGACAAGGTCTTCCCAGCCTCCGAAGCGCCCGCCGCGTACGCCCGCCTGGCCTCCGGCGAGCAGATGGGCAAGATCGTGCTGGATTGGCGATGAGGGAGCCGTCAGCCGCCAGCGGTCAGCCGTCAGCGATGAGCCCGCGCTGTTGAACGCCGAATGCGAGCGAGCGCCGCGCCCCACTCTCCCCCGCGCCCCGCGGGGGAGATGGCGAGTCCGCGAGCCAGAGGGGGCCCGAAGACCCCGGCGATTCCTGTGCCCGCGAGCATCTCCACGGCCCGCCCCCTCCGCGGCGAGAAGGACGCTCGCAACAGCAGCAACGCCCGCAACGCCGCGGCGGATTCCGACCGCGACGAGACGCTATACTACTAACGGTTCATTACGAAGGACTTCACACAATGCTCGCGCGATGGCCACGGGTTCAATTGCTGTTGATCTGCATGCTCTTGATGAAGGGATCGCTGATTGTTTTCGTGAGCGGTTGCGACAGCAAAGATAAAACTCAGTCGCAAGGAAGTGCTGTGCGACAAATTGTCTTCGTGTTTCCGGATGGATTTGCCGGCAGATGGAAGATTCGCGAGGCGGTCGCGCCGTCGGTATCCGGCAGCACCGAGATAGTTGACAATACAATGATTGTGAACTTCTCCGCCGACGGGCTGGCGGATTGTGCAAGTTCCGAACTGGTTCTCTCACGTCTCGATATCATCACAGCGCGATTTGCTTCTGGGTCCGCACTTCGAATTGATGACGCAGCAAACTATCCAGATGATATTTCTTGCTTTATTGCGTTTCCGACCGATTCAGAGAATTTTCTAGTCGGGTATGTCGCGACGTTCAACGATTCGAACGCAGGCCGCCGGGTGCGGCCTGGACACTACGGACCATGAAGGAAGCGACTGTCCCGCGGCGGGATCGGTAGCACGGCGGAGATCCAATACCATGCACCCTCACGCCTCAGTACCTTTGCGAGCAGTCAGGGCTCTGTTCTTCGGCAGAGGCTCCTGTTAAGCCTAGTGGCCCATGCAGGAAAGGGTGGGAGCAGCGTACAGTGAAGGAAAGCGAGAGTTGTGAAACTCGATTCAAGCGATGGGCGGATAAGCCGAACGTTAGAAAAAGAATTGAGAGTCGCGATGCTTTTTTGAAGTACTGCAAATCAATGTACAATAAAGAAGGCGTCCTGCCTGTCGGCACAAAGATCTGCTTGCCGTGCAGCAATCCCACGTCGAAATAGACTTGAACGAGATGACTAGCATGCTCCTCAAAATTGCTCTTGTTGTAATCATAGTGTTCCTTATTTTCTGCACGGGGTTTTCAATCTGGGCGTCTCGGCATATAAATTGGACCACCGTTCGATTCGCGGCTTCGCCAATCATGAAATCGCCGGGTCGCAGCAGTCTTGCGTTCAATGAGCGGCACGCGCACGGCATTCGACTCGCAAGCATTCTCGTCAGCACTATTGATGACTCTGACAGAGGAATTCTAGAACGGCTCAGCGCCGACAATGTAAAGTTTTCCCCTACGACGGCGGTTGCGCTTGAGCAGGTCAAGCTGCGCATGGGCCCGCTCTTGGATCGGTACTCGACCAACTTGATAATTTGCAATTCGGCCGGAATTAAAGTTGTCGATTCGATGACTGACTCTGCTGGACATCCGATTGCTGGCATGGTGTGCGAAAGGTATATTGTGATTTCGCGATCTTGGGCGGGCATCCCGCAATCGGATACGCAGTTTGCTGACAATTTTCATGATATGATGGTCAAGAAGATAGTGTTCGGTAGAGTTACTAGATCGGATTTGTCGAACTGGTCGAAGTTGAATCGTCCGGGTTTCGAGTACGCTCAGGATCCGGAAGACAACGTTTTTCTAGAGATGAGTTCCGAGGAGTTGTGGCGCAACGGGATTCTAACTTATGATGGATCTATTGATGCAAAGGATGATATGGTATCGGTCTGCATTGCGGCGCTAACTCGACCTGAAGAACTGCGAGCGGCGACAGCTCAGAGTGTCGTACTAGCAGGCCGTTGAAAAACCCCTTGTCAGGCGCAACCGGACGGGTACGGCGTGCGAAGATGGGGGCATGAGAGGA
>JAIEQQ010000150.1 GCA_019747615.1 Phycisphaerales bacterium | reverse complement strand
CGGAGCGCAAGCTCCGGCCGCTTGCCCAGATCGCGGAGTGCGCGGAGAAGAGCGGAGAGGTTGACTGCGGGCCTCGGACCCACCGCACCCCGCCCCCAAGCCGGATCAGTGCCAAGCACCCTACTTTTCTTGGATGCTGTCAATGACCCGCGCTCTGTGCTTTGTTGCCGCTGCCGCGTTCGTAGCCGTCGCGGCAATGGCCGCACCTCCGCCGCCTCCGCCGCCGACCATGCCGCCTGACAGCGACTTTCGAACGGTCACGCAGCGAATCAGTGTGCAGACGGTCGACGGGACACCGATCGCGACGGTCCCGATGTGCGCGTTCCATCCGTTCGTGCTAAGCCGGGCGTTGTACCCGTGGTCAGATTACACCGATCCGCAGGGTGTCCTGGAGAGGACGGCTCGAATCCATGTCGAGGACCGAACCATGAGCGTTTGGGTAACGCGCAAGGTGGACCCGGCGGCATCTCGGGCACCGATGGTCGCGGATCAAGATGCCCACTTCGACGATCTGCAGCGGCGTTACGCGTTCTTGTTTTCGTACACGATTCCGGTCAGTGGCAACGAGCAGACACTTGAGTTTCCGATTCGCGTTCGCCCCGCAGTCACGATCACCGGCTCTGTCTCGATGCCGGGTCGCCCACGCGGCGTGATGCATGGTGCCATTGTGACCGTCGGGTACAATCCAGAGCAGATCGCGGATCTTCAGCACATTACTGGCAAGTTTTCGCTCGACGGGGTGCCCAAGGGAGTGCCTGTCGAACTGGCGGTGACGTATGGATCGCAAATCACGTTTCACCAAGTCGGTCCGTTGCAGGCAGATGGCGAGGTTCCTCCGATCGTCGTTCCTGCGCCGACACAGCTCACTGAGCTCACGATCTCGCTGCCGCCAGCGCGTGACATAGGTGGTGGCAAGCTCGGGCAATACACAGATGTGTTGTTTTTTCGGATCGACGGCCAGATGATCTACCAACTTAAATCGGGCAAAGCCGTCAACAGGCACCTTCCCGCAAGACGCCTCTATGGCAGCTTTGATATCGGAGTAGACAACGAGAAGCCGTCGGTCCCGCCAGGCACCTATCTCGTTGTTCCCAAGCCGCTGTTGTTCGACAGGTATGACATCGCGATCTTGTACGCGCTGCGCGCGGGCCATGATTTCAGCAACTCGGCCATCCCAATCGTGACAATCGCGCCCAGCGCCACGCCTCAGGTCGTTGATATCGACTTCCACGCCGCGGCAAGAGCCGCGATCACCAGTGTCGCCCCCCTCCTGACGGCACAACTCCCGCACCTCGGCCCGGACCCGAAGCCCTACGTCGCGCCGCCACCACCGCCCGCTCCTCCCACGCCTCCGGCCCCACGCGCCCCACCCGCACCGCCGCCCGGCGGAGGTGGATGACACGAACCGGGGGGCGTCGCTATATTTGAAGTTGAATGCGATTCGCGGCCAAAATCTTGATCGTCACGCTCTATTGCGTCCTCTTGGCGCTGTCCGTGACGTATGTTGGATATCCGGTGATATCGCTCTCGTGCATTGCTCTCATACTCCTTGTTACGCTCGTGAACTTTGGTTGCAATGTATATCGAAGTCGCTGGCTCCTATTCGCGAAACTGCACAACTTCGACGTCTGCGTTCGGTGTGGATACTCACATGGCCAGAGCGGTGTTCTGGTGTGTTCAGAGTGCGGCGCTCGGTGCTTGTCGCGGGAGCAGGCAGCCAAGTGGTGGGAGGAGTATGGGAAGCCCATATAGTTCCGGAGGGGGCGGGGCACGGGACGCGGCGGCGGACTCGGCGCTGCGAACGCGGGAGGCGCGAGCGTTGTGAAGCTCGCGGCGTAAGCGGCAAGCCGCTGGTTGTCAGTGATCAGTTGTCAGTTGTCAGCAGACAGAAAACCAACCAGGCCCCGGGCACGCCCGGGGCCGTTTTCGTTTGTTTCATGTTCATGTTCGCGTTCATGTTGGCCTTCTGGTTCTCTTCACGTTCACGTTCACGTTCACGTTTTCCCTTCCCCTCCCCCTCCGCGTACCTCCGCGCCCCTTCGTCCTCTCCGTGTACATCTCCCCTGTCTTCCCTCTGCGTTTCTCTGCACTCCCTGCGTCCTCTGCGTACTCCGAGGTCTTGGACAATCTGGACGCACAAGGCTGAAGCCGGAGCTTGCGCTCCGGGCTCCCTTGATCCCTCGATCCCCCGATCCTTCGATCCCTTCCCCCCCCGCCCTGCGGACCTCCGGCCAAGCCGGTAGGATGGCGCATGGCGGAGTGCGTGCACCGCCAGGTCTGTTGTCACCGAGAAGAGCTATGTCCAATCGTGCATCGTGGAACAACCTGCTCGCCGGCACATTCATGCTGGCGTTCCTGGTCATCGGCATCGCGGTCACGCTGGTGCTCGCGGGCCTGCGCGAGGGCGTGACCCAGCGCGCGACCTATACCGTGCGCTTCAACTTGTCTGACGGCGCCGAAGGCCTCGAGCCCGGCTCAATGGTCAAGGTCGGCGGACGCAAGGCCGGCAAGGTCTCTGACCTCAAGTTCTATCGCCCGCCGGGCTCGTCGGTCATCGCCGCGGTGGACGTCGTCATCGCCATCGATAAGGACGTCACGCTCTACCGCAACGCCCGCGTCTATCTCCAGCTCCCGCTGCTGGGCAGCCAGAGCCAGATCAATATCCCCTCCACCGGCGACCCGGCCTTGCTGGCGCTCAAAGACGGCGACGACGGCGTCATCCGCCCCGGCTCACTCGTGGATGGCAAGCTCGCCCCACCGGCCTTCCTCGCCCAGGCCGGCTACGGCGAGGAGCAATCCGACGAGCTGCGCCTCATCCTCAAGCGCGGCGCCGAGATCTCCGACCGCCTCGCCAAGCTCACGCGCCGGGCCGAGGGCGAGCTGGACACCATGCTCCCCACGATCAACCAGACCCTCGCGGACCTGCGAGCGATCACCGGCGAGTTCCGCAATGGCGTCGGCAAGTGGATCCCCGTCGTCGAGGCGGCCCTGGCGGATATCCGAGGCGCCACCAGCGAGGCCCTGCTCGGCGTTCAAGACGCCCGCGACGTCGCCAAGCAGATCCGCGGTGCCACCGGCGGCCTGATCAAGCGCGTGGACTCCATCGCTCGCAACGTTGACGAGCTGGCCCAGAAGGCCAACACCGAGCTCTACAACAAAGTTCAGACCGCCCTGACCACCGGCAACACCGCCCTGGAAGAGTTCGCCCGCGTCGGCGCCAAAGCCTCGGCCCTCACCGACGAGCTCACCCCCGAGCTGCGCCTCTCGATGGCCAATGCCCGCCTCGCCAGCGACCAGCTCAAGCTCGCGCTGATCGAAGTTCGCCGCAACCCGTGGCGATTGCTCTATCAGCCCGGCAAACGGGAGTTCCAAGAGGAGCTCCTCTTTGACTCCGCACGCGCGTACGCCAGCGCCGTGAGCAACCTGCGCGGCGCCAGCGCCTCGCTCGAGCAGAGCCTCGCCGCGGCCAACGGCCTGAACCGCTCGGTGGACGCCGAAACGCTCAACGCCATCCAGTCCCGCATCAAGGACGCGTTCGAGGAGTATCGCAAGGCCGAGAAATCCTTCCTCGATCAGCTCATCAACGGCGAGCTCCCCCGCACCCCCACCGACGGACAGAAATGAGTGGCCCAGCGCAGGCACCATTACGAGCGCGCGTTCGAGACGTTCCTGCGTCAGCGGCGCATCCCGTACGTCGCCGTCGATGAGGCCCGCAAGGCGCTGCTGTCCTCAGACGCCACCTTCCGAATCAACGGCAACGAGCCCGGCACCGACGAGGCCCTCAAGTCCTTCGACTTCGTCCTCTATGGCCAGACCGGCAACTTCCTCATCGATGTCAAGGGCCGCAAAGTCCTCAAGCGATCCCCGAGCGTGCCCTCGCCCGAGCACGACGCGATGTCGATGCTCGCCCGCCTGACCGGCGGACCGGCACCACGCGCGACCCGAGCCAAGTCCACCCGAGCCCCGGGCGCCGGCCGGCTGGAAACCTGGGTGACCCAGGACGACGTGCACTCACTGACGGTCTGGGAGCGTCTCTTCGGCGCAGGCTTCGAGTCGGCGTTTGTCTTCGTCTACTGGTGTGACGAACAGCCGCCGGACGGTCTCTTCCAGGAGGTCATGGAGTATCAGGGTCGCTGGTACGCCCTCCGCGCGATCCGGCTTGAGAGCTACGCCAGCGCGATGCGCCAGCGCAGCCCCAAGTGGAAGACGGTCGACCTCGGGCGCGCAGACTTCGAGCGCCTCAGCCAACCCTTTGTCGAGAGCTGGCTCTCCGGCCCGCCCCGCAGAGCCGGAACGGTGTAAGATCTTCTCAGGTCGCTGGGCGCGGCTTCATGGAGCCTGCAATGAACACTCGCCGTCTGAAGTCATCGTTGATCGGTCTCGCCTGTGCCGTGCTCTGCACCGCAAGCGTCGCCACCGCACAGCCCGCGGCTCCCGAAGCCCCCCGCGTCCGCCTCGAAGCCCCCGAAATGCGCTTCCAGGCCAAGGACCAGGGCGTCGGCATCCTCACCATCCTCATGATGATCGTCATCTTCGGCGTTGCCGTCGGCGGAAGCTGCGTCCCCAGCAAGCGCGGCCACCAAGACTAAGTCGGCAACGTGAACGCGACCGTGAATCGACCCGCACGCGCATTCGCCCAAAGCTGAAGGCTGATAGCTGGAGGCTGAAGGCTTCCCCGGAGCCCCCATGTCCCGCACTCACCGTTGGTTGATCGGTGTCAACGCAGCGCTGCTCCTCACGCTCGCGCTGGTGACGATCGTCCCCGCCCAGCCGCTCTCCCCCGCCGCCCAGAGCCGCCCGCGCGGCCAATACGTCATGCTCCCGGCCAAGCAGCTCGGCAACCCCATCGGCATCGTCTACGTCCTGGACAGCGTCAACGAAGAGCTCATGGCCCTGCGCTGGGATCGAGCCTCGCAGCGACTCGAAGTCGTCGGCTTCCGCGACATGATCAACGACGCGGGCACACCCGGAAAGGCGCGCTGA
>JAIEQQ010000585.1 GCA_019747615.1 Phycisphaerales bacterium | reverse complement strand
TATGTCGTGTTCTGCGGCGTGCACTTCATGGCCGAGACGGCGGACTTGCTGACGCCCGACGGCGTGAGCGTGATCCTGCCGGATCTGTCGGCCGGGTGCTCGATGGCCGACATGGCCGACTACGACGACGCGGTGGTGGCGTGGGATGCCCTGCACGAGGCGCTGAACGAGGCACACGGCGGGCGGTGGAAGGGCCGGATCATCCCGGTAACGTACATCAACTCGTCCGCGGCGATCAAGGCGTTTGTCGGGGCCAAGGGCGGGTGCGTGTGTACGAGCAGCAACGCGCGGTATGTGCTGGAGTGGGCGATGGCGGGGGGCGTGACGCCGCGGGCCTCGGGCGAGGAGATCAAGGTGTTGTTCCTGCCGGATCAGCACCTGGGGCGGAACACCGCGGCGAGCATGGGCATGGATGTGGCTAGCGCGATGGCGCTGTACGACCCGCGCAAGACGCAAAAGGGCGAGCGGCTCGGCGGGTCAACGCCTCGGCAGATCAAGGGCGCGACGGTGATCCTGTGGGCCGGGCATTGCTCGGTCCACAAGCTGTTTCGGCCCGAGCATGTCGAGCAGATCCGCGCCAGCGAGGCGGGCCTGCCGGCCAGCGAGCGGACGACGGTGCTCGTGCATCCTGAGTGCGCCAAGGAAGTTGTTGATCTCGCGGACTTGGCGGGATCGACGGAGTACATCATCAACACCGTGAACTCGGCGAAGCCAGGCACGAAGTGGTCGATCGGCACCGAGGTGCATCTGGTAACGCGGCTGGCGCGTGCCGCGGCGGCGCGGGGCGTTCACGCGCGGATCCTGTCTGACTGCCAGTGCCTGTGTACGACGATGTACAGGATCGATCAGCCGCACTTGCTGTGGGTGCTGGACAATCTCATTGCGGGGAAGGTTGTGAATCGGATCTCGGTTCACGCTGGCGCGCGCGAGCCGGCGCTTGCGGGGCTGCGGCGGATGCTGTCGCTCTCGGTGCCGGGGGCGAAGGCGCCGGCGGTGAAGGTGCAGGCTGGCGCGGGGGCGAGCGTTGGTGCTGGCGCGGGGGATTGATCGCGTCTGGGGCGTGGAGGGAGGTGGTCTTTGTTCAAGTCGAAGCTCGTGCGGTGGGCCGTGTTCGCGCTCATTGCCTTCGGGGCGGGCGTGGGCTGCCTCGCCCTCTTGCTTGTCATCGTTGCGCGTGACCCAGGAGACGTTATCTGGTCGGCCGACAGGGGCGAGCCTGTCCCCTCAACGTTCATGTACGTGCAGTTTCCAACTGAATCTTCCGTGTCGTATTCGGATGCGTCGATGAGCTCCGATCGGGAGAGTTGGAAGCGGCCTCTGCTCAATGAGTTCGCCGAGCTGTCGCAGTCGAGCGTCGGCGCGTGGGATGTTGCAAGCTTGCAGAGACGCTTTGTGGATCCGAAGACGATGACGCACCTGCCGGCGGACCCCGCCTCGGTGAACACGCAGTTGCGCGCTGTCGTTGACGCGTTTGGAAATCGCATCGACTCGCCGCGGATTCAGACGTTGCACTTCTCGGTTGATCGTGACGCTGGCGAGGTCGTCGTCACACTTCGGGTTGGATACGAGCGCAGGCGAAACACATTTGAGTACTCGATCACCGATCAGACGATCACGCCCCGGCGATGGATGATGAAGTCGTTCCCCTGATACGCGCGTGGGGGCGGGCCATGGCGACGATCCGCGCTCGTTGGTACGCGTCGCTCAGCGTGCGGGCGCGGGGGCCGGCGCGTGCGATGGAGCGGGCGCTTGAATCAACGCTCGCAGTTTTTCAGCGACCGTGCGTGCAACATCGACGAGCGGCGCGCCGGGCAGGAGCGATTCGGGATCGTCGATGATCGCGATTCGGCCACGCTGGACAGCGTCGATCTTGAGATTTGCCAGAGCGCCGAGACGCTCGCGGGCGGCTGCGGGCGAGGCGGGCTGAGCGTTCATGTCGCGCGGCTGGATCAGAATGATCGCCTGCGGGTTCATGGCCGCGATGTCCTCGGCGTCAAGCGTCATGTAGGGGCTGCCGGTCTGGATGGCCAAGCCAACGTTGAGCCGCTGGGCGATCTCGTAGTGATATGAGCCGGGGCCGAGGGCCGCGGGCGGGCTGGTGGTGTGCAGGATGAGCACGGTGCCGACGAGCGTGCGCTGCTGTGCGCTGAGCGCTTGCGTGGAGAAGACACTGGCCAGGGCGTCGGTCAGGGAGTGGGGCGCGGGGTCGGTCGGGAGCGTTGGTCGCGATGGAGCGCTCGATTGAGCCGCGGCGCGTTGGACTCGGGCGACCATGTCGTCCGCGGCGGTCATCGTGTCGTCGAGCGTCAGGAGCGGGTAGTTCACAAGCTCCCAGTTGTTCTGCTTGGCGAGTTCCTCAAGGCGCGCTGGCAGGGCGCGGGCCCCCCACTGCAGGAAGACGTGGGTGGGGCGGACAGCGATGAGCTTCTCGAAATCGATGCCCTCTTGGTCGCCGACGACGGGGATAGTCGCTTCGCTCCAACTGTCAAAGGCGTGGCGACCGATGATGAGATGCCCGAGGTTGGCGGCGCGGAGGTTGCTGGCGATGGCGGGGGCGAGGGCGACGATGCGGGGCGGAGCGGTCAGTTCTGGTACACGCGGCAGGCTGGCCGATGGGTTTGTCCGCGGGCGATTGGACTCGACGATGAACAGCACCAGCGCGGCGAGGGCGATAATGACCCCTCTGGCGGCGAGCGCGGGCCAACGCGCGCGGCGAGTTGAGCCGGTGGGCGGCGATTCCGAGGGCGGGCGTGCATCGCGTTGCTCTGGCGAACCTGAGGGCATGAACAACCGTAGAAGGCGCGGCAGGGGTGATCGTGAGCGAAGTCGTTTGGGAGCTGTCTTGCCGGGATGCGGACGATGGCGGCTCGGGAGCGTTGAAGTTCGGACCTGCCAATCGCCGAAACTTTGCGGTGACTCGTACGTATAATCAGGGGGCGGATCGCACGCGTGCTGGGGGCACGCGGCCGGATGCCCGAGGTCAACTTCTCAGGAGCTTCTTCGCATGTTTCAGTCAAGCAACTTCACCCTGTCTGACGAACGCCTCAACGGTTGGCGCGAGAACGGCATGTCGCTGTCGCCGGCTCGCGCTGACGTGATGACCATTCAGGGCGCGGTTAACACCTCGCTGATCATGACCAGCCTGTGCATCGCCAGCGCGATCGCCAGCGGGACGCTGCTGGCCGGCCAGCCGGGGCTGGCGCTCATCGGTCTGATTGTGTCGGTCGTCGGTACGGCCGGCATCGGGCTGGCGCTCTTGTTCAAGCCTCTTTGGGCGCGAGTGCTGGGCGTGCCGTTTGCTCTTCTGGAGGGCGTTTTCGTCGGCCTGTTCTCGGTGTGGGCGATGACCGCGATGGCCGGCACGAAGATCGGTGGCGGAAACGGCGCGGGCATCGTCTACGTCGCCGGCGCGGGAACGCTTGGTGTTCTTGTGACGATGCTGGTGGCGTACAAGTCCAACATCATCCGCGCGACGGAAACGTTCAAGAAGGTGATGCTCGTCGCCGCGGGCGGCGTCTGTCTCTTGTGCATCGCGTCGGTGGTCGGCCGCTTGGCCGGGATTGACATGAGCATCCTCTTCGGCAACGGCTGGCTGGCGATTGGCCTCACGATCGCCCTGCTGCTCTTCGCTTCGTTCATGCTGATCATCGACTTTGACAGGATCGAGCAACTTGCGGCCACCAGCGCGCCCAAGGCGATGGAGTGGTACGCCGGGTACGCACTGCTCGCAACGATCGTGATGATCTACATCCAGATCGTGCGACTGATCATCCAACTCACCGGTCGTCGCGAGTGATCGCGTAAGGTGCATGAGGCGCTGATCTTCGAGTGATCTGAGCATCGAATCACGACCCCCGGCCCCGGTGCCGGGGGTTTTCGTTTTGCCGCGGAGTTGCCGACAGAGCGGGGGCGGGGCGTGTACCCTCGATTCACTATGCACCCACAGCGCACTGCGATGATCGGCGGCAACTGGAAGATGAACACCGACCGGGCCTCCGGTCTTGCACTGGCGGCGTCGGTCGCACGCGGCGTGCAAGAGCTGCACAACGCGGGCAAACGCGTCGATGTCGCGGTCTTTCCGCCGTTTGTGTATCTGCCGCTGATCAGCGAGGCGCTGTGCGCCGCGAGCTCAAGGGTGATGCTCGGGGCTCAGGACGCGTACCACGCCGAGCGCGGGGCGTTCACCGGCGAGATCTCGGTCTTGCAGCTTCAGGATGTCGGCGTGGGCACGGTCTTGGCCGGGCACTCTGAGCGGCGGCACGTCATTCACGAGGGCGATGACCAGATCAACCTCAAGGTCCGGGCGATCCTGCACCATGGGCTGCGCTGCGTGCTGTGCGTGGGCGAGAAGCTCGAGCAGCGCGAGACCGACCAGACCAACACCGTGAACGAGCGGCAGGTGCGGCTCGGGCTGCGCGATGTGCGTCCTGATGAGCTCGACCGATTGGTGATCGCGTACGAGCCGGTGTGGGCGATCGGCACGGGCAAGGTCGCCTCGCCGGAGGACGCTCAGGATGCCCATCACCACATTCGCGCGGTGCTTGCGGATTTGTTTGGCAAGGACGCCGCGGCGGGCGTGCGGATTCAATACGGCGGGAGCGTGACGGCGGCGAACGCTGCGGAGCTCTTGAAGCAGCCGGATGTCGATGGGGCGCTGGTGGGCGGCGCGTCGCTCAAAGAGGCGGACTTCATGGCGATCGTTCGCGCCGCGGCCCAGTGATGGCGTGCGGCTGCGTGCTCGCGTCCGACTGCTGGCGGTGGGGCGCTCATCGCGGTCTGGCCGGGCGCCGACGACGCGGCGTTGAAAGTTCGGCGATATGCGCTTGCCCAAAGTGATCGTGTGTGGTATCAATGGGCTGGGATTGCACGCGTCGGAGTTGCGACGGGTCGAAGGGTTTGTGTCAGAGGGTCAACGCGCGATGTCAGGCTCCGCTTCAGATCGACGACCGAGCTC
>JAIEQQ010000736.1 GCA_019747615.1 Phycisphaerales bacterium | reverse complement strand
CTCGACGGCGCTGGCCCCGCTGGATCGCAGCGCCAGCGCGTCGCTCCGGTCGCTGGGCGCGGCGCTCCGTGGCGGCGAGCCCCTTCCGGACCTCGTGATTCCCCTGGCCGACGCGCGACGCGTTCGCATCACCGGCGTCAGCGTCTCCCAAGGCTCGCTGACGCTCGAATGCTCGACAATCCTGCGCGAGCGCTAAGGCCACACCTGCGCGTTCGGTCGCATTGCGGCATCGCGCTGTGGCGTCGCGTCGTGCGTTCGCTGTCGGTTGAATATGGGGCAAACCCCTGATCTTGATCGGATCGCGTCGCAAGCCCCGTTTGACACGAGACTTTGCTATTGCTCAACTGCACACTTCGCCGACACTGGTAGCCCCTTCGTTGAACTGCTCCAACCGAAACAACCAAATCGCCCGGTGAACTCACCATGCCCCAGCCCGTTCGCGCCGTTCGCCTCTTGGTCATCGTCATCGCTTGTGCCGCAACACTGATCCTGCCCACGATTCTCGCCTCCGCGTTTTCGTCCACCGCGTTCCGTGACCTTCGCACGTTTGAGTTGCTGGCGATGGTCGCGCTCTTGGCGCTGCCGCTGGCGACGGGGCTGGCGGTGGTGACCGAGCAGCAGGCCCGCAATCGCGGGTGATGCTCGCGGGCGATCTTCGCAAATGCGTGATGCCGATGGCGTGGCCCGCGGCAACAATCGGGCTTGCCGCGATCGAACGATCAGCACACGCAGCCGCTCTTTGGTCCGCAGGGTCCGCGTGGGGTGGCTTTGGATCGTGTCGCGCCGGCGCCGAGTGTCGCTGATGAGCGGGCGCTCGGCGAGCGCCTGCCCTCGCGGGTCCGTCTGGGAACGTCAAGCTGGTCGTTTCCCGGTTGGCAGGGGCTGGTCTTTTCCCGCAGCCACACAGAGTCCGACCTCGCCCGCTTCGGCCTCGGCGCGTACAGCGAGCACCCGCTGCTCCGGACCGTCTCGCTCGATCGCTTGTTCTACGCCCCGATGACTGAGCAGGGCCTGCGCGACCTGGCCGACCAGACGATCGACACGTTCCGCTTCATCGCCAAGGCCCACAGCGCGCTGACGCGCCCGTTTGTGGACGATCACGCCCGCCCGCATCACGCCCAGGGCGATCTGAACTCGAAGTTTCTGGACGCCTCTCACGCCGTGGATCAGGTGATCGGGCCGATCGCGATGGGGCTGGGGCCGAAGGCCGGGCCGGTGATCTTTCAACTGCCGCCGCTGAATCTGTCCCCCCGCGGGCCGCTGGGCGGCGCGTCGGCCCTGATCGATCGCTTGGCGGAGTTCTTCACGCGCGTGAATGAGCGCACCGCCGGCGCGCGGGCCAAGCCGCACGCCTGGTCGCTAGCGCTGGAAGTTCGCAACCACGAGTTTTTTCACCCCGAGCACGTCGCGCGATACGCCCAGATGCTGCAGAGCGCGGGCGTCGGCCATTCATTTGCGTGGCATCCCGGCGTGCCGGCGATCGGTGAGCAGGTGCGCGTGCTGAGCGAGGCTGGCCTGCCGCCGGCGAGCAACCCGGCGCTGGTGGTGCGCTGGCTGCTGCGCCACGAGCTCGGCTACGACGATGCCAAGTCGCGATACGCGCCGTTCAACCAAGTGCGAGACCCCGACGAGCCCGCCCGCCGCCAGATCGCGCGGCTCATCCTCGACACACTCCCCCAGGGCTTCGATATCTGGGTCTCCATCAACAACAAGGCCGAGGGCAGCGCGCCGCTCAGCGCCATCCTTCTGGCGCGGCTTGTGGATGAGATGATGCAGCGTGCCGCCTCGAGGGGTGTTGAGGCGTGAGGCGTGTTGATGCAGGGGAAGGCATCGAGGCAGGAGGCATCAAGGCATCGACCTGCGGGCGGCCGGTTACTCGCGGTTGCGAGTCTTGGTCGATGGCTCTTCGCCGAAGACCTGGCGATCGATCCACGTATCCGTGCGATCAGATTGCTCAACACGGTACTGGCCCGCAGCCGGGCCGCTGGCGCCGGTGACTTTGGAATAACAGCCCGATGCCGTCAGCAGCACCGCGCCGCACATGGCCCCCAGACCCAAGGCCATGGAAAGCCGCGCCCGCCCGCACGATCGCCCTGCGTGTGTGTTCATCTGGCCCATACGAACTCCAATCCCCCGCACGAGCGTCATGATAGTCCGTGCGCGCCGGCCACCCCGCTCCGGCGGCGAAAGGTGGGCGGGGACGCTCGCGAAACCGTCCGTCGCCGGACGCACGCGTTGGCCCCCACCGGTGTAGGATTCCCCGCTTCGCACGCGGCGTCACCCACCTGGCCGCGGGCGGATCGAACACTGGAGCCACGGACGATGGGACTTGAAGCCGCTCTCCCCGCCGACACATTCATGACGACCCAGCTCCAGCGGGTCATCAACTGGGCACGCCGTTCGTCGCTGTGGCCGATGCCCTTTGCCACCGCCTGCTGCGGCATTGAGCTGATGGCTACGGCCAGTTCGCGGTTTGACCTTGCTCGCTTCGGGTCTGAGGCGGTGCGATTCAGCCCGCGTCAGAGCGATCTGATGATCGTGGCCGGTCGCGTGAGCACGAAGATGATGCCCGTGCTGCAGCGCATCTACTTGCAGATGTCTGAGCCCAAGTGGGTGATCTCGATGGGCGCGTGCGCCTCGACCGGCGGCGTGTTTGATACGTACGCCGTGGTGCAGGGTGTGGACCAGTTCATCCCCGTCGATGTGTACGTGCCCGGTTGCCCCCCGCGGCCCGAGCAGTTGATCGAGGGCATCATGGCGCTGCAGCGGATCGTGGATAACGAGAACATCCCGCCGCGGTTCCAGGGTGGCAAGCGTGTGGGCCTGGGTCTGAGTGTTGCGCCGAACTTCCGCCCGCGTCCGCAGCCGGTGGGTGTGACGGTGAACGCGTAACGCCCGATGGCCAGCGTCTCACAGAACGAGTGGTTCACCAAGCCCGACAGCCCGGAGGCGGGTGCTGGTCTGCGCTTCGGCTGCACCATGTGCGGCAACTGTTGCAGCGGCCCACCGGGCTACGTCTTGGTCGACGAAGCCGAGATCATCGCCCTCGCGGCGAGATTCAACATGACCGCCAGCGACTTCACCGAGCGCTACACGCACATGATGAGCGAGGGGCGCTCGCTGAACGAGGTGAAGTTCGGCCAGCTCAACGACTGCGTGTTCCTTGATCGCAAGACGATCCCCGGCAAGGCGGTGTGCGGCGTGTACGAAGATCGCCCGGCGCAGTGCCGCACCTGGCCGTTCTGGCCGAGCCTCGTCAAGAGCCGCGCGACGTGGGACAGCGCAAGCAAGACGTGCCCGGGGATCAACAAAGGGACACTGGTGCCGATCGAGGAAGTTCGGATCCGTCGCGACAGTTTCAACATCTAGGCACTGAGCATCGGGCACTGGGCACTGGGAAGGCCGGGGAGCGGACGCTGGGCGAGAATCTTCAATCTGTCGGTGGTGCTGATCCGCTGGCCGCGGCGTGGCTGAGCGCGGTGCGCACCGATGGCGTGCGATCCGGGCTTGAAGCGATCTACACGCTCGCGTCCGACGCCATCGAGGCCCGCGGCCCGGCGTGCTGGGCCAGCGGCAACTGCTGCAACTTCGACAGCGCGGGCCACCGTCTCTACGTCACCGGGCTGGAAGCGGCGTACACGGTTGACCGACTCGGTGATGTCGCCACTGCGCCGGCCCTCACGCCGCTGACGCTCGATGGTGCGATCGCCCGCGGCGGTTGCCCGTTTCAGCTCGCGAACCTCTGCGGCGTACACACGATCAAGCCGGTGGGCTGCCGCGTGTATTTCTGTGATCGCGGCGCGCAGCAATGGCAGCAGGATCTGAGCGAGCGGCTGCTGGCGATGGTGCGTGAGCTGCACGCGCGACACGACATCGAGTACCGATATGGCGAGTGGCGCGCAATGCTGGCGCGATTTGTGGCATGACCGCACCACGCCCGGCGCGACACTCACACGATCGGCGTGATTCTCGGACGCTCGATTTGCGTCCGACTTCCAGTGATGATTCGCGACGCGTCGCTCGGCAGGCGTGTTTCTGGCGTCGTTGCGCCCGCGGTTTCGCGTCATTCTCCGAGCGAGTCCGAGAGTCCGCGCTTGCGGGTGTGATCCGGCCCGCGATTATCGCGCCGGCTCCGCGGCTGCAATTGGCTCGCACGGGTGTCAAGCAATCCGCGAGTTTTCCTGCGTCAAACCCTGCACCCCCGGGCGCATGGGGGCACCGTGCCCGGATTGCCACGCGGGCAACTCGCTCGTGGCCGCATCGCGATCCAAACGCTCTCCCTCGCACGCTCGGTCGTCGATGACCTGTTGGCGTCGCGGCCAACATCCGCGACGCAACACGGAGCCCACACTCATGCGTCAACGAATCGGCGAAATCCTGGTCCGCAACGGCGTCATCACCCCCGTGCAGTGCGCCCGCATCCTTGATGAGCAAACGCGCACGCACCGGCCCTTCGGCGAACTGGCCGAGATCATGTTCAACGTCTCGCCGCACCAGCTTGAGGACGCGTGGGCCGAGCAGTACGAGCTCATCACCGCTCGTGTGGACCCGCTGACCGAGCGCGTGGACCGATTGGTGGCGATGCAGATCACGCGTCGGCAGGCGTGGCAGTTCCGCGTGCTGCCGCTGCGGATGGACGGCACGGAGCTCTTGATCTGCACGTGCCGCGAGCACCTGCCACGCGCGGTGCGCTTCGCGTATCAGCACTTCGGCACCGGGTGCTACTTTGTGATGGCCAGCAAGGACCAGCTCACCGATGCGCTGGAGCACTACTACCCGATGGAGGGGGCCGCGAGCGTGCTGCGCGCCGCCGATGAGGCCCGCCAGCTTGTTCGAGGCGGGGTCGATTGACGAGTCTCACATCCCGCGTCGCCACTGGGCGGCGCTTTACGGTTCCGCGCGTCCGGGGCAGCTCCTCCTGACGGACG
>JAIEQQ010000660.1 GCA_019747615.1 Phycisphaerales bacterium | reverse complement strand
TGCCGCCGGACACGTTCGGTCCCCAGCACGCCAATCCGATCGAAGCCCTGACGCGATCAGAATCCGCCACTCTGGGTCTGCTGCGGCCCGAAGACGTCGAATCCGAAGTTGCGATCGAGGATGAAGCCAAACCCGTAACTGGCGCGAAGCCCGTTGCGGAAGACCGCCAGCGGGAACGCGAAGAAGTTGCTGCCGACATTGATCCGGTCATCGGGGCGGATCTGGATATCCGGGTGCGTGCCCTCGGAGATCGCCCGGAGGTTCACCATGATCGTGACCTGCCGATCGGTGCCCACCATCCGCGTGAGGTCCACACGCTCGGGAATCGCCGTCGAGCTCAGTCCGCCGGAGGAGTCAATCGCCCGCAGCAGCGTCATGCGGCCATTCAATGGCAACTGGTACGGGCCAGGACGGGCCACCTGCCCCGTCACATAGAACACGCCCTCGTTCTGCGCCGGCACGCGGATCGTGTCGCCCGGCCGGATCACCACATCAAACTGCGATGAGCCCGCCAGCAACGGCCCCAGCGGGATCTCGATCACTCGCTGCGTCATCAGCTCGCTCGCGGCGTTCGGCGAACCCGGAATCGCCGGCGTTCCGCCGGTGCCCTTGGAGTTCGGCTCACCACCGAGCGACGGCGTGCCGCCGACACCCACGCCGCTCTGCGTCCACGCACCATTGACAAACACCCAAGTGCTGCCACCGGTCGGCGCCGTGGGGCTCGCCGGCGTCGCTGCGGTCGGGGACTTGCCCGGAATCGTTGGCTCGATCAGGTCCACCAGCGGCTTCTGCACCGGCTCATCGGACATCGCCATCGAGCCCGGCTGCGAGCTGCGGAACATCGCCGGCGCCGGGCTCGGCGTCGGGCTCGGCGTCGGCTTTGGCTTGCTCAATTCATCAATCAGATCGACCACCGCCGGCTTGCTACCACCGCCGGAACCCGCCGGTGTCGAAGTCGCTCCGGGCGTGCGCATCGGCGCGCCGCCGGCGGGTGCCGGGACTGGGAGGTTGGCCTCGTTCGGACGGCCGGTCACGCGATCCGACAGCGGGATGCGCCGGATGATGTAGACCTTCTCTGTTTGCTGGTTGAACCGCCCGGCCTGGCCCAGCGCATCCATCACGCGGAAATCGGGCTTCGAGATGCTGAAGACCCCGGGCGTCGCAACCTCACCGATGATCGCGTACGTCAGCTTGCGACGCCCGCGGACGATCACGTTCACCACGGCGCTATCGAGCACGCCCGAATCCGCGAGCGCCTTTCGCACGCTCGCTACCATCTGCGGCGTCGTTTGCCCGTAGACAAAGATCGGGCCGACTTGCGGCAGATCGACATAGCCGCGCGGGTCCACTTCGAGATTCTCCAGCCGCAGCGGCACGCCGTCGCGAAAGAAGTCTTCGACCGTCAGTTCCAGCGAGTCACCGGGCCCGACGCGATACGCCTCAACCTCGGGGATGAGATCTTCCGGCCGGACCTGCGAGGTCTCGATGCCCTCGTTCACCGGGCCTTCGATCGCCGAGAGCCGCTCGAGGATCGGCGTCTTGGCGGGAGTCTCGTTCCAACCGCCGACCACCGACGGGTCCATGTAGG
The DNA here is from genome assembly GCA_019747615.1 of Phycisphaerales bacterium. The sequence continues at coordinate 3,339 of JAIEQQ010000660.1, read as the reverse complement.
AGTCGACGCTGCAACCACCGATCATCAGGGAACTGCCAGCGATGCTCGCAACGACCGCGGCGCGCAACGCGATGAAGGCCGGCGAAACCAGCGCGCGGCGTTCGCCGTGCGTCGTGGCAGAAGATCGTGCGGGGGAGTTGGGCGACATCAGTTCATCACTCCTAGGGCTCACGTCACGGGCGGAGCCCGGGGGGCCGATCGGGAAACGATCGGCAGAAAATCGAGGCGAAGCGGGGCAAAGGGGGCGGAAAGCGAGGGGTCAAGGACGGTCGAGGGGGGTCAAGGGGGGTGGAGGTTAGCAAGCGTTCAACCGCGGGGCGGATCTAACAGGGAAGTCGTAAAGCTCTGCTCAGATCTATCGAACACAGAGGTATCGGACGTCAAGGGGGCAGAACGCAAACATCTTCGGACCTTCCGGCAACGAAACCCCCTCTGGCATCGGTTCAAACCGGCTTGGGCTTTCAATCCGGCCTCACAGGCGCATCGGATCGCCCGGTTTTCCCAAGTTCACAAGCGTCCGCCGGGGCGGATTATTGTAAACTCTTCACAAACTTCTTCTAGAGATGAGGGAACATTGCTCATCTGGGGTCTCTCTGCTCACCCACGCCTGCACCGACGCTGGGGCCGCGCTGTTGGTTCGATCCATCCCGCCAGATCCGAGCGCAGCGGCAATCCTCGGCACCGGCGTCTAGACTCACTCATGCTCGACTCCCGCACCGGCTCCGCGGCGACCACCCCCCCCGCTGACCACGCCAGCGACGACGCAATCCGGCGCACACTCGCCCGCCACCCGCGCCCGCTGGGCGGTGACCCTGTCAAGCAGCTCGATGCCCCAAAGATGAGCCTCTCGGGCTTGATTCTCAACAACGCCGGCGGCGCAATCGACACGATTGCCCCCAAGCGCAAGCCGAGCTGGCTCAAGGCCAAAGTCCCCGGCGGGCCGGGCTATGAGCGCCTCAAGGGCATCATGGACGAGCACGGGCTCCACACCGTCTGCCAAGAGGCCGGCTGCCCCAACATGGGCGAGTGCTGGGCCCGCGGCGTCGCCACGATCATGATCTTGGGCGACACCTGCACGCGCGCGTGCGGGTTCTGCAATGTCAAAACCGGGCGACCGGCGAGCGTTGATAAGGATGAGCCGCGCAGGGTCGCTGAGTCGCTGCGACTCATGGGGCTGAAGCACGTCGTGATCACCAGCGTGAACCGCGACGAGCTGCCCGACGGCGGGGCCGCGATCTGGGCCGAGACGATCATGCGCTCCAAGGACGCGTGCCCGACGATGAGCATCGAGGTGCTGATCCCGGACTTCGAGGGCAACTGGGACGCGCTGCAGATGGTGATCGACGCGGGGCCGCACATCATCAATCACAACCTGGAAACGGTGCGCCGCATGTACCCCGCGGTGCGCCCCAGCGCGAAGTTTGATCGTAGCCTGGAGCTGCTGCGTCGCGTGAAGGAGCAGGGCGGCGTGGCGAAGACGGGCATCATGGTCGGCATCGGCGAGCGCGATGAGGAAGTGCTGGAGTTGATGGACGATGTGATCGGCAAGACAACGGCAGTGGCAAAGTGGCAGGGCGCAGAAGTGGCAAAGTGGCAAAGTGACAAAGTGGCAAAGTCGGATCCTGCGGAAGCACGCGGCGAATCCGCCGACCCGTCTTCCCACTCTGCCACTCTGCCAGTCCGCCACTCTGCCACTTCTCCGTCCTCGACTGACATCCTCACCATCGGCCAATACCTCCAGCCGACGCGGAACCACCTGCCGCTGGATCGGTTTGTGACGCCGGAGCAGTTTGCGATGTACCAGGACGAAGGCCTGAAGCGCGGCTTCAAAGTCGTGCAGAGTGGGCCGCTGGTGAGAAGCTCGTATCACGCGGATCATCAGGCCGATGAGTTGTCGTCGATCAAGGACGAACGCGAGAAGCGGAATGTGGAGGCGATGCGGGGGTTGCTGGGGGGGTGAGGGCGAGGCGAGTGGCCAGGACGCTGATAGCTCGCGAGGAGAGATCTTCGGTCCATCCGACGCAGTGAAGGCACGCGTCGGGTCTTACGCTCCCGTACCACGAGCACGATCGGCCGGCTCGCCTGCTTCACAATTTCGGGCTTTCCGAATGGTCGTTGCCTTGGAGCGAGAAACGGAATCCCCGCTTCTGCAGGATCGAACGCCCAGGCGTCGTTTCTTTTCTCGACGGCCTTCATGCTCTCGCTACGTCCGTAGTCAGACGGTCCATGAGCGACACCGGCACGTTCGCCTAGCTTTTCTTCTTCTTTTTCGAAGGCTTAACAGGTGCCTTCACCTTCTTCGGCTTGACTGCACGTGCCACAGGATGGGCAACGCTCCACAGGCCTTCGAGTTTCAGCTTATCGTAACCGCGCTCATCAGTGAGCGCATCGATGGCCGCAGGGTCCGCGAGAGTGAACTCGTCGTCGAACTCGGCCAACAGAGCCTTGAAGAGCGGGACGGCCATGTCGGCGGCGTGCTTGGGTCCGAGTGCAAGATTGTACCAGCGGGCAAGATCGGCTTTGGTGATGATGCCGCGAACCCGTCCGCCAAGTCCTACTTGCGTCAGCACGGCTTGAATGGCGGCTTTGTCCGCGTCCGTGCAGACAATCACGATGTGTTCGGCGGAAATGCTCTCGACGATGGGCTGCGTGTTCTGCACGTCCAGCGCGATGTGCTTGACCTGAATCGCCGGTCCGAAGTTGGCCCACAGGTCCACTCCGCCGTCGCGCGAGTTTGCGCCGCCGACGCGGTAAAGACGGGCGGGCACGGTGATTGACGGCGCGGCGGCGTCAACGCCTAGAAGCAGTCGGCCATCACGGCACTCGTCGCAGCCCATCGCCTTCGGCCCCGAAGGGGCCACGGGATGTAGCCACGGGTGTAGCGGAGCCCGCGGCTTCGCGGGCGGAGCGCAACCCGTGGAAGCAAAGTTGCAATCTCTCTCCTGCCCCGGAGGGGCAGAGGACTTGCGCCATCAAAAGCCCGCTCAGTCAAACACGTACTTCTCGTCGAACTCAACGCCGTGAGCGCGGAGTATCCGCAGAAGCTCCGACTTGAAGTCCTCTTTCTTGTGATGCTCGGCCTGGCCCGCGATGTACTTTTTCACCGCCTCTTCCTGCGACTTGCTGACGGAGAAGACGCTGTATCCCTCCTGCCACGCGAACGCAGCGAGGTTTGGATACGTCTCGTGAAGCCACTTCGACGAGCGGGCCTTGACCGCGCGCATCAAATCCGAGATCGAGCCATCGGGCCGCCACCGCAGGTACATGTGGAGGTGGTCCTCCACGCCACCGATGTCGTAGAGCACGCCCTTCTCCGCCCGCACGATGCCGCCGATGTAG
>JAIEQQ010000330.1 GCA_019747615.1 Phycisphaerales bacterium | reverse complement strand
GGCGCCTGCCTCGCTCTGAACTCCAACTCGTCGAATCAGATCAAGTCCACTTACGATATTGCCCCACTGGTCGCTGCCGCCCATTTGAAGCGAGACGTCTTTGAACATGCGGAGATGCAGATAGTCGTACGCCTGCAAAATCATGTAGCTGAACTCGGTGTAGCTGATGCCCTGCTCGCGGTTGTTCAGGCGGTCTTTGACGCTGTCGCGGGCCATCATCTGGTTGACGCTGAAGTACTTGCCGATGTCGCGCAGGGCTTCGAGGTAGCCGAGTTTGCCGAGCCAGTCGTGGTTGTTGACGATCTGCAGATCGTGCTTTCTCACGCCGGCGCGGTCGGCCTCGGCCGCCGCGGCGGTCCAGACGTTCTCGAGCGACTCTTCGATCGAGAACACGTTGGCACGCACTGCGTCCTCGTCCAGCAGCGTGCGCTCGGCGGATTTGCCGCTGGGGTCACCGATGAGCCCGGTGCCGCCGCCCATGAGTGCGACGGGCTGGTGACCTGCGATCTGGAATCGCGCCAGCGCCATGACGCCGACGAGGTTGCCGATGGTGAGCGAGTCGGCGGTTGGGTCAAAGCCGGCGTAGGCCTTGCGCGTGCCGGTGGCCAGGTGCGCGTCAAGGGCGGCGCGGTCGGTGCAGTCTTGCACGAGGCCGCGCTGGGTCATGTCCAGAAGAAAGCCGCTGGTCGTGGTCATGGGCGGAGGGTATGGGTGTGTGACGGGGTGGGGGGGGGCGCGTGGGGTGGGGGGTGGGGGGGGTGCGGGAGCGGCGCGCTTGGCATCGCCGCGCAGGTTGGTTAGGCTGGGGGTGCGATGATCGGATCTTCGAACGGACACATCCTGACGCTCGCGGCTGACGGGCTGGCGCCGAGCTGGCTGGCGACGTTGTCGCCGCCGATTCTGTTTTTCTTTCTGGGCGCGCTGGCGGCCGCGGTGCGGAGCAACCTGCGTGTGCCGCCGGCGGTGACGAAGCTGCTGTCGCTCTATCTGCTGTGGGCGATCGGATTTCGCGGCGGGGTGCATCTGCTTGAGGGCGGCCTGACTCAGCAGGCGGTGGTGGCGCTGGGGCTGGCGATCGGGCTGTCGCTGGTGGTGCCGGTGTACTCGTTCTTCGTGCTGCGCATGAGGCTGGACGCGGCGAACGCGGCGGCAGTGTGCGCGACGTATGGGTCAATCTCGGCGGTGACGTTCATGACCGCTGCGACAGTGCTGGAGCAGCGGCAGATCGCGTACGGCGGGCACATGGTGGCGGCGATGGCGCTGATGGAGTCGCCGGCGATCGTGATCGCGCTGCTGCTGCTGCGGAGGGCCGAGCGAGCGGACGCGAAAGCCGCGGCGGCGAAGGACGACGCGATGACGCCCGGCAAGATGGCGACGCCGGTGGGCAAGGTGAAGTGGGGGACGTTGCTGCACGAGGCGTTTTTGAACGGGCCGGTGATTTTGCTCTTGGGCTCGCTGGCGATCGGGCTGCTCACGGGTGATCGCGGGTATCGCGCGTTTGAGCCGCTGTGCACGCATTTGTTCAACGGCGTGCTGGTGTTTTTCCTGCTGGATCTGGGGCTGGTGGCGGCGCGGAAGCTGCGAGCGATGAAGGGCCAGAGCGCGTTCTTGGTGGGGTTTGCGATCATCTCGCCGCTGGTGAACGCGGCGCTGGCGATCGCGCTGGCGCACGTGTGCGGCCTCAGCGAGGGTGACTCGGTGCTGCTGGCGGTGCTGGCGTCGTCGGCGAGCTATATCGCGGTACCCGCAGCGATGCGGCTGATCATTCCCAAAGCGAACCCGGGGCTCTATATCCCGATGGCGCTGGGAATCACGTTCCCGTTCAACATCTCGCTGGGGATCCCGCTCTATATCTGGGTCGTTCACGCGCTTCGCTGAGACGCGTGTCAGCGTTTGGCGATGCCGGAGCGACGACGCGGGTTGCTGCGCTAGTGCTGGGGCAACACGCTCAGCGCACGCTCGATGACCTCGAGTGTGGTGATGCGGGCCATGAGTTCTCGTCCGCTGGCCTCGTCTTTGTGATTCAGTGTGTCGCCGGGCTGGATGTGCTGGATCACGCTGGCGTCGCGTTGCCACGGGCCGACGCGCCTGATATTGGTCGGGCCGTAGAGCGCGACCATCGGTCGATCAAAGCCCACCGCCATGTGAATCGCGGCGGAGTCGTTGGCGATGACCAGCGCGCTGTGCTCGATCAGCGCCATCAACTCGGCGACGCTCGTGCGGCCCACGCCGTCGATCACCCGCGCATCGCCCGCGGTGGATTCGAACAACGCCGCGCACTGCGGACGCTCGCTGGGCGAGCCGACGACGACGACTCGGGTGATACGGCCGGAGTCCAAAAGCGAGCGAGCGAGGGACGCGAAGCGATCAATGGGCCAGCGCTTGCCGGGCCAGCGGCTCGTCGGCGCGATGACGCAGTAGGGCTCGGCGGTGTTCAGAGCGAGGGCGGCGCTGACGCGACCCCACGCGCCCGGCGGGCTGTAGAGGCGCGCATCGAAGACCGGAGCGATGTTCAGGGGCACGAGCAGGGCGCACATGCGATCAACGCTGTGGCGATCGATGGCGATGCGCGGCGCGTGGGTGTAGGTGAGGCCGGCGAACTCTTGGGCGTTGGCATAGCCGATGCGTGCCGGCGAGCCGGTGGCGATGGCGAAGATCGCGCTGCGCATGAGGCCCTGGGCATCGATGGCCAGGTCGTAGTGTCCGCGGCGGAGCGTGCGGAGCCAGCGGAGGGAATCGAAAACGCCCTGGGGCGAGGCCCAGCGTCGCAGTCGAGCGCGCGGGAGGGGGATGATGCCGTCGAGCATCGGATGGGCGCTGATGGCGTCGGCGAAGGTGTCTTGCACGAGCCAGTCGATGTGCGCGGCGGGCATCGCGGCGCGAAGGCTGGCGAGCACCGGGACGCTGCGGCAGACATCGCCCAACGCGCTAGGGCGGATGATGAGGATCCGTCGAGCGCGGGCGAGCACTGGGTTGGGTGTTTGGGTGGCCATCGCGAGGGTCGATGGTACGTTGGAAGAGACGCCAGCCTGAGTCGATGCTCGGGAACGCGGCTGAGCGCACGGTTACGACGGGTGCTTTGTCGGTCGCGAGGGGTTGCTGGATCGGGAAGGCATCGAGGCAGAAGGCATCGAGGCATCAAGCCGGCAAAGGCAAAAGCCCCGGGTTCGGGGCCCGGGGCTTTGGTACGAAGGTTCAGGATGTCAGACGGGGTTGAGGTTGAGTAGAGGGGGCTTACTGACGCAGCAGGCTCAGGGCAGACTGGGGAGCGTTGTTGGCAAGCTGGAGCGAGTTCTGTGCCGCCTGAGAGAGGATCTGCGAGCGGGTGAGTGCGGCGGTCTCGGCGGCGAAGTCGGCGTCACGGATGACCGATTCGGCGGCTGAGGAGTTCTCAAGGCTGACGTTGAGGTTTCGGATGGTGGCACCGACGGTGTTGCGTTGGAAGGCACCGAGGCGGCCGCGAAGGCCGGAGATGAGTCGGACGGATTCGTCAACGACCTTCTGAGCGCTGGTGAGGTCGCCATCGACGACGTTGAAGCGTTTGCCGCTGGCCAGGTCAGAGAGGAAGCCGACCTCGGTGTTGCCGAGTTTGCGTGCGGCGACGTTCTGGATGCCCAGCGCGACCTTGCCGGCGATGTCGACGCGGGTGGCGAGCTGGAAATCTGCACCGCCGCCGGTGATCTGGAACGAGTTGATGGAGCCCAGAGCGGCGGCCTGAGCGCTGTTGAACGTGATTTCGACGTCGAGGAAGTCTGTGGAGACTCGGGCGGTGCGGCCTCGGGTGGTGGCCTGGACGCCGTTGATGGTGGCGACGAGGTCTTGGCCGGAGCGGCGGTATCCGTTGGCGGCGTTGGAGGCGGTGAACGCGGTCTGCGTGGTGCCGGGGCGTGATGAGTTGTTCGCCGCGAGCGGGTCATAGAGACCGACGGTGCCGGTGGTGCCCGAGGCGTTGACGACCTTGACGGAGACGAACTGGTCGCTGCCGAAAGTTGTCGTGTTCAGCTTGATGGTGCTGAAGCCACCGGAGGTGTACACAAGTGCCGAGACGCCGGTCACGTCCTTGTACGTGTTGATCGCGGCGACGATGTCGGCTCGTGTGGTGCCCGAGGCGAACGAGAGCTCGCGGCTTCCGGTTGCGCCACCCACTTCGATGGTGAAGAGGTTGGCGTTGCCAGCGAGGTTGAGCGCCGCGTTGGTCGAGAGGAAGAGCGTGCCGGTCTGGGCCGACTTGGTGATGATGGACTGGACGGTCAGCGTGCCGCCTTTGCTGAGCTTCGCACCGTTGACCTTGTAGTCGCTGACGCCGGTGGCGACGGCGGTGGTCTGGAAGTCGAAGCTGCCGTTGAGCAGCTTGTTGCCCTGGAAGTTGGTGGACTCCGCGAGGCGATCGATCGTCTGGAGGATCGAATCGATCTGGAGCTGGTTGGCCTTCTTCTCCTCAGCGGAGAGGCCGGCGTTGTTGGCGGTGGCGGTCACCAGGCCGCGGACATCGGTGAGGAGGTTGCTGAGCTCCTGGAGCCCACCCTCGGCGATGTTGACAAGCTGGTCGGTGCGTTCGGCGTTGCCGATGGCGGCGCTGAGGGCCGCCTTCTCGGAGCGGAGCGACTCGGAGGCGATGAGGCCGGCGGGGTCGTCCTTGCCGCGGTTGATGCGGAGGCCGGTCGAGAGGCGCTCGAGCGTCGTGTTCAGCGACTTGTTGTTCTGCGTCAGGTTGCGCTGAGCGATGAGCGACGAGGGATTGGTGTTGATACGAGCCATACGAAACCTCCGTGCGTGAGTGGCCGTGCCGTTGCTTCTCGGGCCAGACGTCCCGATCCGGCTTCCGTACCGGTGCGGGGCGGGGCGTCCTGTAAGTCGGCCACGCTTCTCGGTCATCGGGGGCTCTCGGACGCGTCTTGAGGATTCGGACCTCGAAAA
>JAIEQQ010000534.1 GCA_019747615.1 Phycisphaerales bacterium | reverse complement strand
GGAGGCGTGCGGCTACACCGTCGGCGCGTACACGTCGCCGCACCTGGTGGATATCCGCGAGCGCATCCGCATCAACCGTCTGCTCATCAGCGAGGCGGACTTTGTGCGGCTGGCGATGGATGTCGGGCGGGCGGCGATCGCCATCGAGCCCGAGCACGGCGAGGCGACGTTCTTTGAGCTGACCACCGCGATGGCGCTGCAGCACTTTGCCGAACAGGCGGTGGATGTCGCGGTGATCGAGGTCGGCCTCGGCGGGCTGCTGGACTGCACCAACATCATCATCCCCGAGGTGACCGCGATCAGTCTCATCGGCATGGATCACACGGAAATCCTGGGCAACTCGCTGGCAGAGATCGCGGCACAGAAAGCCGGCATCTTCAAGCCCGGCGTGCCGGCGGTGGCGATCGAGCAGACGCCCGAGGTGCTGGAGGTTTTCCGCGAATCGGCCAAACGCGTGAGCTGCCCGCTGCACATCGTGGGCAAGGACATCGACTTCATCTATCGGTCCGAGCATCAGCCGGGCGTGGGGCCGGTGATGCGCGTGTCGCTGATCACGGAGCGCAATGAGTATGACCACGTTGGCGTGCCGCTGAAGGGGGAGCATCAGGCGTTGAACTGCGGGCTGGCGCTTGCGATCATCGACAAGCTGACCGAGCGCGGGTTTACGTGCCCGCCGGAGAAAGTCTGCCGCGGTATTGAGGGGACGAAGCTTGCGGGGCGGTTTGAGCTTGCGGTGCAGAGCCCGCGGACGATCTTGGACGGCGCGCACAACCCCGAGAGCATCCGAGCGTTGACCAAGACCATCAGCTCGTACATGCAGTACGACTCGCTGGTGGTCGTCTTTGGTTGTTCCAGCGACAAGGACTCGGCGACAATGCTGCGAACGATCGCGACGGTGGCGGACAAGGTGATTTTCACGCGCGCGGCGGGAACAAGCCGCGCCGCGTCGCCGGCGGAGCTGGCCCGCAAGTACCACGAGGTTTCGGGCGGGAAGATGTTCCAGGTGGCGCGAGACTTGAACGACGCGATGGAGCTCGCGCTGCGGGCGGTGGCGCGAGAGGACGTGCTGTGCGTGACGGGCTCGTTTTATCTGGTGGGTGAGACGAAGAAGTGGCTGGCGGCGCGGATCGCGGCGAAGCGGAAATAGACGACCGAATGGTCGGGGGGATCGCCATGACTGGGTACTTCGTAAAGATCGGTTTGAATGCAACGGCCGTTCTTCTGGTCGCGCTCGCTGGCGGCTGTGGAAGTCGCGCAGCAGAGCGGGGGACAGCCGCCGCCGCGGGCGCTGCCGACGCCCGAGTCTCGGGATCATCGCTCCCGCAGATGACACCAACGACCGTTCCGATCGCGGCATCGCCGAGCGGCCCCGCGGCATCTTCGACGCCAACGAGCGCAGCGGCCGCGCCGGGCGCGGCGATCGAAGTCATCGCGCCCGATGGCTATCCGACCGGCAACACGACCGCTGAGGGCGTGGCCTGTGATCTGGCCCGCTCGTTCATACACGCCGACGCGGACCTGTTCATCGCGACCTGCCTCGATCGGAAGTACAGCGAGGAGCACGCAAAGTTCCTTGACGCGATGGCCGGGGCGATGCGCGATGTCAAGGCTGGGCGTCAGAGCAACGCGGGTGGACCGACGTCGATCGCGCGGGTGTGGAAGGCTCGCAATTTGAGCAGGAATGGCCCCGCGTCCGCGGGCTTCACGTTCTTCAACTTCTCGGAAGTGAAGTTTGTTGACGTCGGTTCGCCGCTGACCGATGGGACGAGGTACGTCAATCGCACGCTGGTGGTCCAGTTGAGCGATGGCACGTGGCGCGTGATTCCGGACCCGGAGAACTTCGGGGTGCTCGCGCAGGGGCTCAACAGCGAGTCGGACTCGACGGAAGTCTGGACGCCGGCCTCAGCGACGCCGCCGGGCTCGTCAGAAAAGAAGATGCCGGCGCCGGCGGGCCCTTCGCGTTGAGCAAGGCGTTGCAGCCAGCGTCAGGGGCCGCCCCCCACTAGACTTCCGGCTTATCCCAAGCCGAAAGCCCTATGACCAGCGAACCCACCCCGACTCCCGCACATCCGACCTCGTCGCACAGCTCCGACGCGCCGCCGTTCCGCTATACCGCGGCCCTCGCGCAGCAGATCGAGTCTCACTGGCAGAACCTTTGGGAGCAGCAGAAGACCTTCGCGACGCCGAACCCCGGCGAGCCGGGCTTTGAGGCCCGCAAGCCGAAGAAGTTCATCCTGGACATGTTCCCGTACCCCAGCGGCGCGGGGCTGCATGTCGGCCATCCGCTGGGCTATATCGCGACGGACATCACCGCCCGCTACCACCGCATGACCGGGCACAACGTGCTGCACGCGATGGGCTTTGACGCCTTCGGCCTGCCGGCGGAGCAGTTCGCGGTGCAGAACAACATCCACCCGCGCGTGGCGGTGGAGCGGAACATCGCTTCGATGCGCTCGCAGCTCCGGCGTTTGGGCCTGGCGCATGATCCGCGCCGGAGCGCGAGCACGACCGATGAGTCGTTCTATCGCTGGACGCAGTGGATCTTTTTGAAGGCGTACAACAGTTGGTACGACGCGGATGCCGACCGGGCGCGTCCGATTGAGGAGTTGGTTGGGCTGTACGCCGCGGGCACGCGGGTCTCGCCTGACAAGCGTGCGTGGGCGACGCTCAACGAGGACGAGCGGCGAACGCTGATCGACGATCATCGCCTGGCGTTCCTGGCTGAGGTGCCCGTCAACTGGTGCCCGATGCTCGGGACCGTGCTGGCCAACGAAGAGGTCACCGTCGACGGGCGCAGCGAACGCGGCAACTACCCGGTCTTCAAGCGCCCGCTCAAGCAGTGGATGATGCGCATCACCTCGTACGCCGAGCGTTTGCTCAACGATCTTGATGGCGTGGACTGGCCCGAGAAGGTCAAGATCATGCAGCGCAACTGGATCGGGCGGAGCGAGGGCGCCGTCGCGGACTTCGCGTGCAGCACGCGCCGCATCCGCGTATTCACCACTCGCCCGGACACGATCTTTGGCGCCACATACATCGTGCTGAGCCCCGAGCACGAGATGGTGGATTTCGTCCTGCCCGAGAAATACGCCGTCGCGCCGAGCCCGTTCACCCGCGCGATCTTCCCAGGAGCGGATTCGCTGCTGAGCGCCAACGCGTCGCCTCGCGAAGTCGTTGACGCGTACCGCGCGTTCGCTGCGTCACGCACCGACCAGGAACGCACCGACGGCAAGCTGAAGACCGGCGTCTTTACCGGCGCGTTTGCGCTCAACCCCGTCAACGACGCTCGCGTGCCCGTCTTCATCGCGGATTACGTTCTCAGCGGCTACGGCACCGGCGCGATCATGGCGGTTCCCGCCCACGACGAGCGCGACTTTGAGTTTGCCAAGGCCTTCAACCTGCCGATCAAGGATGTCGTCTACACGCGCCAGCTCGCCGCGATGGCGTACTACGCCAAGCACGCGGGCGACGCGACGGGCGCTGCGCCCGCGCAGTGGCGCGAGGAGCTCGCCGACTTCCTGGGTGTTGTGACTTCCGAATCCACCGAGCACCGCTCGCACGAGCAGGTGCTGATGCTGATCCGCAAGCGGCGCGATCCGGCCAGCCGCGGCGTGATCGTCTCGGCGAACGCCGACGCGCCCGGCTCCATCGGCGAACGGCGCGGCGTGGTCCGCGCGTTCTGGATCGAGACGCTCGACGAGCTCGAGATCACCGACTTCGCCGAGTTCGTTGATCGCTTCGCCAAAGGTGAGTACGCGTCGCGACGGGGCGAGGCGCTCACGACCGCCGGCATCGCCGCCAACAGCAGCAGCGCGAAGCTGACGATCGATGGGCTGGATACGCCAGCGGCCAAGCAACGCGTCGCGGAGTATCTGGCCAAGCAAGCACTGGGCAAAGCGACGATCAACTTCCGCCTGCGCGACTGGCTCTTCTCACGCCAGCGGTACTGGGGCGAGCCCTTCCCGATCGTCTTTGACGAGCGCGGCCGCGCTCACGCGCTGCCCGAGAGCATGTTGCCGGTCACGCTCCCGCACATGGACAACTTCCAGCCCAACAGCAGCGAAGACGCGGCGGCCCCGGTCGTGACGCCGCTGGGGCGGGCGACGGACTGGGTGACCACGACGCTGGACCTGGGCGATGGTCCCCGCGAGTACACGCGAGAGACGAACACGATGCCCAACTGGGCGGGCTCGTGCTGGTATTTCCTGCGATACCTCGACCCCTCGAACGAGACGATCTTCTGCGATCCCGCGGTCGAGCGGTATTGGATGAGTGGCGCCGATGGGCAAGCCAAGGGCGTCGATCTCTACGTCGGCGGCGTCGAACACGCGGTGCTCCATCTGCTCTACGCGCGGTTCTGGCACAAGATGCTCTTTGACCTCGGCTACGTCTCGACGCGCGAGCCGTTCGCCAAGCTCTTCAACCAGGGCTACATCCAGGGCTTCGCCTTCAAGGACTCACGCGGCGTCTACGTTGACGCTTTCAACGTCCGCCTGCCCGACGGCACGCTCGCATTTGAGAATCAAGACAAGGACGGGCCGTTTACGTACGAGGGCCAGCCGGTCACGCGCGAGTACGGCAAGATGGGCAAAAGCCTGAAGAACGCGGTGGCGCCGGACTACGTCTGCGACGAGTACGGCTGCGACACGCTGCGAATCTACGAGATGTCGATGGGCCCGCTGGAAGCGAGCAAGCCGTGGAACACGCGCGATATCGCTGGCGCGTACCGGTTCTTGCAGCGATTGTGGCGCAACCTGATCGACGAGCAGACCGGCATCGCTCGCGTGAGCGAAGACGCGGCGCCGATGGACCTTCGGCGTGCGCTGCACAAGACGATCAAGGGCGTGCGCCACGATATGGTGAGTATGGGCTTCAACACCAGCGTTGCGAAGCTCATTGAGTTCAACAACCTGCTCA